>DAIDJK010000368.1 GCA_027450225.1 Bryobacterales bacterium
GTTCCACCGGGATTCGCGCGAATCGGCGCAACGCCGCGCCCATTCTCGCGTCCATCGAATGAGAGGGTTGCATGCGGGAATTCATTCGTAATCGCAGGGATATCCCGGCGGCGGCGTCGGCCTCTCCGCGCGGGAGCGCAGCTCCGCGGACCGGCCACGCAATGCAACGCCGGGAATTGTTGCTCCCAGCCGCCTGCACGCGGCCCGGGCACGCGCCGTACCCCTCGGCTTAAACACGCGCATCATGGCATCTTTCACTCTGCCCGCGGTCGGCGCCGGCCGTTCAGGATTCAAAATCGCCATCTGGACCTTGCTTGGTCTGATCACGCTTTTTGTCATCATCACCTCGGAAGTGTTACTGGCTGTGGATTACCCCATGTACCACGCCTACCGCCTGCAGGTGATTGCGGACCGCCATCTTCTCATCCCCCATACGATCTGTGGTTCCGCCGCTCTGCTCGCCGGTCCCCTGCAGTTCTCCTCGCGTCTGCGCCGCCGCCACCTCCAGTTCCATCGACTGCTTGGCCGCGTTTACGTCTTTTCTGTCTTTGTCGGCGCCTTCACGGGCATCGCCCTCGCTGCCGGACGGCCGGGATTGCCGGGAACATCGCTGCAGGCCACCGCCTGGATCGTCTGCACTACCGCCGCTCTCATCACCGCTCGCAACCGGCAGATTGAACGGCATCGCCAGTGGATGGCCCGCTCCTATGCGGTCACGTTCACGTTTGTTTCAAGCCGCGTGCTGAATCTCTGGCCCGTGTACTGGAGCCATCTGGGCGACGCTCTCGCCGGCCTCGGCGTCGCCGCCTTCGCGCTTGTCTCCCTGCTTGTCGTCGATCTCGCAATCGACTGGCACGAACTCACTACCCGCCGTTCGTGAGTTTCAACCGCCGCCGCGCTGATTAACGCCCCTTGCGATCGATGCGGTCGATCTCGCGCGTGTAGAGTTCGTTGTCGGGAAAGCGGGTATGCAGTTCCCAAAGAAGCTGCCGGGCGCGTGCGGGATGGTTATCCCGCAGCGCCGCCCCTGCAAGCAGCAGTTTGGCGAATGGCTCCAGATAGTGGCCGTGAAAAGCCGTCTGACTAATCTCCTGGAGCCCCTTGTCGTGATCGACGTTGGATCCCGTCACCCGCAGCAGAAGACGCACAGGGGCCGCCTCGAGGCTCAGAAGGTAATTCTCCACGCCGAGTCCGAAGTAGGCATCGGCGGCATCGGGCTTCACCTGAGCCAGCCGCTCGGCGAATACGCGCGCCTGTTTGGTATAGGCCAGAGCCGAGAGTGATTGCTTTTCCACCAGACCCGCATCATCGGCCCGCAGGCCGAGGATCATCGACTTGACGAATAATGCATTGGCATCAACCGCGGATCTTCGCAATGCTTCGTCCGCCAGCCGGTCGGCCTGGGCCAATTCCTGGGTGAAGAGCGCCTTCGTCCTCTGGTCCGGCTGCAGGCGGACGCGGCTCTTGAAGCGCGAGTCATCCACAAAGAATTCAGACTCGAGAGCGCCCAGTCGCGCGAGTTCGGAAAACAGATACGCGGCGGCATTTGACGCAGGGCTCAGCGCATCGTCCGGATGACTTTGCATCCACGCTCCGAAGGTCCGGTGTGCGTCATCGAACTTGAGATCGTACATCTTCAGCCAGCCGCTGTAGATGTCGCCCTGCTGCGGCGCCGTGGGAGACGTCGATGCGGCCCCCAGCACAGGCGCAAAGGCGCACGCGGCAAAGAAAACACTGTATCCGATGGACTTACGCATGGGGAATGCGGCTACAAGTTTACGACGGTCAGCTTCAGGCGCACGTTCCCGGAACCTGATCAGTTCCCCTGTTTTCGCAGCGTTTTCCGGTTAGAGTCCGAATCCTGTAATCCCAGCTGGATGAGATTCGCCGTCGTCTGCCATAGAGCCTCTGCGTTATCTCAGCCGCGATTCAAGGCGGACATTTCACCTGCTACCGAAACCGGATGTAATCGCTGACAGCTCCGCATGCCACCGCTGTGATATTCTTGTGCGCTACAGCAACGCCACAATCGCTGTGATGTCGCGGCATGTGGTTGTATGCGCTTTCGTGATCTGAGAAACATCTTGAAAGGGATTGGTATGAATCGGCATCGCTTCGTTGTTTCGCTCGGCCTGTTGTCGCTCGCCGGGGCGGCATTTTGCCAGCGCGGTCCCGCGCCCTATTACGAGGACACAAACAGGATTCCGGTTTCTCCGGAAATTCATCCGGACCGCACGGTGACGTTCCGCCTGTACGCGCCGAAGGCGTCCGACGTGGTTCTGATGGGTTCGCCAGGCATTCTGGAGGTCATTAAACAACCGAAACCTCTGGTGAAAGACGATAAAGGCGTATGGAGCCTGACCGTAGGTCCACTTGCGCCGGGATTTTACACCTACGGCTACGCAATCGATGGCGGACTGCGCATGCCGGATCCTTCGAATCCGAATCTCGAAGTGCGGCGCTGGGGCGATACCAGCATGTTCATCGTGCCGAGTCCGGAGAAGGCGGTTTACGAAGAACGGCCGGTGCCGCACGGAACTGTGCGCATTGAATTCTACGATTCGAAGAATCTCAACATGCCGCGCATGTTCTACGTGTATACGCCGCCCGGATATGAGAAGGGCAGCCGAAAATATCCGGTTCTTTACCTTCTGCACGGAAACGGCCAGATCGAAGCTTCGTGGACGTGGACTGGCCGTGCAAACGTAATCATGGATAACCTGATTGCCGACGGCAAAGCAAAGCCAATGATCGTCGTGATGCCTTACGGCCACGTCGCGCGAGAGATCAAGCCGGGTCCGGGGGCGCTGCCGGCGCCGGGCGATTCGATGCTGATCGAGAAAGAACTCATGACGGAAGTCAAGCCCGCTGTCGAACGAAAGTACCGCGTGCTAACCGATCGCGAGCACCGCGCCATCGGGGGATTGTCGATGGGCGCAGCTCAGTCGCTGCAGATCGGACTGCACAACCTGGATCAGTTTGCCTACATCGCGGCCTTCAGCGGCGGCGGCAATCGCGCCGAGTGGGAGAAGGCCGATCCCGCGGTTCTGAACCGAAAGCTGAAGGTGCTCTGGATCGGATGTGGAACCGAGGACCCTGGCTACAGGAATGTCAAAGGAATGGACGATCTGCTGACTCAAAAGGGCGTGAAGCACGTCTTCAATCAGTCTGGCGGCGGACACAGCTGGCCGAACTGGCAGACTTATCTCTCGAAGTATGCGCCATTGCTGTTTCAGCAGTAGTCCACTGGGATTCCCGCGGACGCTTCACTTCGGAAATGATACACGGCGGCTTGCCTGAGACCATGAGACTTGCAACCCGGAGTTCGAGTCACGAAAAAAGGCGCCGATCGGCTGCGGGACGGGCATCCATGGATCTTCCGTTCCGATATTGCCGAAGCGGGAGCCGCTCAGGCCGGCGATCTGGTGCGCGTGCTCGATACGCGCGGCGGATTTCTGGGGCTCGCGCACTACAGCGCAAGCTCCCAGATCGCCCTGCGATTTGTCGCGGATGCGCACGAACCGTTCGATATTGGCCTGAGAATCGCCGAAGCGCAGCAGTTTCGCGAACAGGTTGTCACCGATTCGAATGCGTACAGGCTGATCCATGCCGAAGCTGACCGTCTGCCCGCGCTCATCATCGACCGCTATGCGGATACGTTTTCCCTGCAGGCGTTGAATCAAGGGATGGACCGGGCGCTGCCGGAGATTGTCGCGGCGCTCGAAGCACAGTTTCAGCCGCGCGCAATCGTCGCGCGAAACGATGCAGCGGTGCGCAGCCTTGAAGAATTGACGCGGGAGATTCAAGTCGTTTCGGGCCAGCTTGAAGCACCCGTCGCCATTCAGATGAACGGATTCCGGCTCCAGGCCGATCTGCTGCACGGCCAGAAGACCGGCGTATTTCTCGATCAGCGCGAAAACTATCTTGCCACGGCGCGCTACGCATCCGGCAGCGCCCTCGATTGCTTTACCTCCGGCGGAGGTTTCGCGCTGCATCTGGCGCGCGCGTGCGAGCGCGTGGAAGCCGTCGATTCGAGCCAGCGCGCGATTGCGGCGGCGCGGGCGAATGCGGACGCAAATGACATCGGCAATGTGGATTTCCGCGAGGCGGACGCCTTTGAATTGCTGTCCGGGTACTCGTCGGCGCGGAAGTCTTTCGACGTCGTCGTGCTGGATCCGCCGGCGTTCGCCAAATCGCGCAAGCAGATCGAATCGGCTGCGCGCGGCTACAGGGACATCAACCTTCGCGCGCTGCGGCTGCTCGGCAGGGGCGGGATTCTTGTAACGTGCTCCTGTTCGCACCACATCAGTGAAGCGACGCTGCTGGAAATTGTGGCCGCGGCATCGCTCGACGCGGGTAAAACGCTGCGGATACTCGAAAGGCGGACACAGTCGCAGGACCATCCGATTCTGCTGACCGTGCCCGAAACGCATTACCTGAAATGCCTGATCCTGCAGGTCGTCTGATCTACTGCTGGCCTTCCTTCGCTTCCTGGGCGCGCACTTCGGCCAGGCGTTTCTTCAGATATTCGTCGTATTCCTTCCTGAGTTCGGGGCTGCGCGGCGAGCCGTAGATGTCACTCGACTTGTACTTGCCGTTGTTGTTTTTAAACTTCTCCTGCGTCCATTCGTCGTGGATGTGCAGGATATCGGCATTGTCGAGAATCGGCTTCACGAACTGGGTTGGTATGAAGTAAACGCCTTCGCGGTCGCCGAAAACCACATCACCCGGCATCACGGTGGCCTCACCGATGTGAATCGGAACGTTGATGCCGGTGATCATCAATTCGCGGCTGATCGGCGTGGGATGCACGCCCTTGAAATAGACCGCCATATCGAGCGGCTGGATGCCGTCGAGATCGCGGATCGCGCCATTCACTACGAAACCGTTGCCGGTCACTTCGTGGATATAAGTGGCCAGATTATCGCCGACAATGGTGCCGCCCTCGATCTTTCCCATCAGATCGACGATGAGCACATCGCCCGGTTGCAGCATGTCGAGCGCGCGCTGATTACCGTTATCGCGGAAGCCCTTCGCCTTCGCGTCGGCCTCATTCACGTCCGCGACGTCCGGACGGCGAGGCATGAACTGTACCGTGAACGCGCGCCCGATCAGCTTCTTCTCCGGATGCGTCATCTGGAAATCGCCGGCGTATTGATTCAGGTAGCGATTCTGATTCAGAACGGTCCAGACCTCTTCGGCGGAAAGATCGTTCAGCCGCTTCATCACGGCTTCGGGCACTTTGGGCCGGCCATCGGGAAAGCGCTCATACGGGCACTTCTCCGTGTACTTGATCATCTGCTCTTTCGACAGCGTGAATACCTGGGCCGAGGCGATGCCAGACAAGCCAGACGAGGATGCCGCAAGCAGCAGAAACCATCCGTAACGTCGAATCATGCGGAATACTCTATCGCAGCCGCATGATCGCGGCTATTTGTTCGCGAGGGCCGCGACGCCGGGCAATTCGATACCGGAAAGGAACTCGAGCGAAGCGCCGCCCCCGGTGGAAACGTGGGTGATTTTGCTCGTGACGCCCGCGCTCTTGATGGCCTTCTCGGAATCGCCGCCGCCGACTACGGAGACTGCGCCGGAATCCGCCACGGCCTTCGCGAGAGCCACCGTGCCGCGATCGAACGGCGGCATTTCGAACACGCCCATCGGTCCGTTCCAGATGATCGTTTTCGCGCCCTTGATGATGTTCGCGTATTCCTCGATGGTTTTCTCGCCGATGTCGAGGGCCATCTTGTCCGCGGGAATCTCTTTCACCGTCTCGTGTTCGGCGCCGGCTTTGAATTCGGACGCAACCACGTGATCGGAGGGAAGAACGATCTTCGGACCCATTTCGGCCAGCAGCTTCTTTGCGAGTTCCACCTTGTCTTCTTCAACGAGCGACTTGCCGGTGGGCAGGCCCTCGGCCTTGAGAAAGGTGTAAGCCATGGCGCCCCCGATCAGCAGCCGGTCGACGATCTTCGCGAGATTTTCGATCACTTCGATCTTGTCCGAAACCTTGGCGCCGCCGAGCAGCGCGATGCACGGGCGTTCGGGGTGCTTCGTCGCCATCCCGAGATACTTCAGTTCCTGATCCATCAGCAGGCCGGCGGGGGCTTGCGGCACGAACTGGATCATCCCGACGGTGGAGGCGTGAGCGCGATGCGCCGAGCCGAACGCATCGTTCACGTAAACGTCGGCCAGCTTTGCGAGGTGCTTCGAGAAGCCCGGGTCATTGGCTTCTTCTTCCGGATGGAAACGCAGATTCTCGAGCAGCAGGACCTGGCCCGGCTTCGGCAGCATGGCTTCCACTTCACGGCCAATGCAGTCCGGAGCCACCTTCACCGGACGCCCGAGCAGTTCGGCGAGCTTCGCGCCAACCGGCTTCATGCTCATCTCCGGATTCGGCTTGCCCTTGGGACGCCCGAGATGCGAAGCCAGAATCACTGCCGCGCCCTGATCGAGAGCGTACTGAATAGTGGGCAGCGACGCGCGAATGCGCTTGTCACTGGTGATTTCCTGGCCGCCGCTGGCGAGCGGAACATTGAAGTCCACCCGAATGAACACACGCTTGCCGTGAAGATCGAGATCTTTGATGGATTTGGCCATGTGAGTGAAACTTCGAGGTTAGCAGAACAGCGGAGGCGAAACGGGCAAGGCGATCAGGCCGGAATACAGATCAGCGTGTTGCGCCCGACGTAACCTCGCTCATCAGAGCGACCAGATTCCCCTCGGAATCGCGAAAGAATGCCATCCAGAGTTCGTGATCCGGCATTCTTGCAATCATTCGCGGGTCCGATTCGAAGACTACCTTGTTGGCCTTAAGAATCACACAGGCGGAATGGATATCAGCGGTCTTGTAATACAGAATCGAATTATAAGTCGATTCGCGCGATTCGGCGGGGGTGAGCATGAGACGCGTGCCGCCGCAGTTGAAGAAAGCAAGGTTCGAGGATTCAAAGAGATACTCGAGCCCGAGAACATCCCGGTAGAATGCCACGGCGCGCGGCAATTCTTTTACGGTAAGCGCGATCTGGCCGATTTTTGTTATGGAAGGATGTTCGATTTTCGGCCCCACGCGGAAAGTATAAC
>DAIDJK010000369.1 GCA_027450225.1 Bryobacterales bacterium
ACCCAGGCGTAGTCATCAGCGGCTCGAGCGTGCCTGCCAATCTCAATCTCATTCAGGCCAACTTCTCAGACGCGTCGTCGCCTTACGGCGCTTACTCCGGCGCCCTGGTCGATCTTGCCCAGATAGGAGCCGCGGACGACCTTGCCTGCAACCCCCTGCCGCCTTTCTCGCTCAACGGCGAGATCGCTCTCATAGCCCGTGGAACCTGCACCTTCGCCGCTAAAATGAATAATGCTGTGAACGCCGGCGCCACTGGCGTCGTGTTCTGGGATAACGTCAACGAGCCGCTGTCGCAGTTCCTTCCTGGCGGCCTTACCAACTACACCCAGCAGACCTTCGCCATCGCCCAGACCGACGGTCAGAATCTGAAAGCCTTCATCGACAGCAACCCCGGCTATATGGTGACGCTCGATCCCGGCGCCAGTGAATTCCCCATCACCGGTTCACCCGTCCTTGTCTCCTATTCTTCGTTCGGACCGGGAGTCGGGACCATGGCCGTCAAGCCGGATGTGCTCGGCGTCGCCGGCGGCTCCGCGCATGGCGATCTTGTCTACATGGCCGCGCAGGATTTCGATCCGCTCGGCGGCGTATACAGTTCCACCCGATACATCGCCGCCGCCGGCACCAGTTTCGCCACCCCGCTTACCGCCGGCGTCGCCGCCCTGGTCCTGCAGCAGCACCCGCATTATTCGGGCCAGCAGATCAAGTCCGCCATCGTCAACACCGCCTCGCAATCGGTCACCACGGACGATAACGGCGCCGCCGTAAACATCCTCCAGACCGGCGCCGGACTCGCGCAGGCCGATGCGGCGCTGAACACGAACGTCACCATCGTGCCCTCCACCGTTTCGTTCGGCTCCATCGCCGCCGGCGCAACCGCCTCGAAGACCGTCACGCTCTCCTTCACCAACACCGGATCAGCCGCCGTCACGCTCGCTCTTGCAGTCGCCCAGACCGCCCCTGCCGCGGGCGCCACTGTTGCCGTGAATCCTTCCTCGGTTACCGTGGCCCCGGGAACCAGCCAGAACGTCAATGTTGCGCTCACCGGCTCGGTCGGCGCCGCTGGTCTCTACTACGGCAGCATCAATGTCACCGGCGGCAGCGTTCCGCTCCACGTCCCCTACCAGTTCATCTCGCCGGCCGGCGCATCGCAGGGCGCCAATCTCGATCCCGTCATGGGCGATGGCGATGTTGCGGTCATGGGTCAGTCCATTCCCGAAGGCGCCGTCGGCTTCCAGCTCATCGATACCAGCGGCGCCCCCATCCCCAATGCTCCGGTCAGCTTCGCCCAGGCGCGTGGCAGCGTACCCGTCACCCTGAGCAGCGCATCCACCACCACGGATAACTATGGCTATGCTTACGCCGCCGTCACCGTCGGAACCCAGCTCGGTAACTGGTCGGTGCGCGCCGTCGCCGGAGGCCAGTCTTATACATTCCAGGGCCAGGTGATCGCACAGCCCACCATCAATGTCACCAGTTCAGGCGTAGGCGTAGTCACCGCTGGCGCTTCCGCCCCCGGCGCCATCGCTCCCGGTTCCTATGTGGGCATCTATGGATTGAATTTCGCGCCCACCGCCGCGGAATTCTACACCAGCTATCTGCCTCTCTCGCTCAACACCGTCACCGTCAGCTTCGATGCGCCGGCCACCGGCGGGCTTCCCGCCATCAGCGTACCCGGCTATCTCAGCTACGTCAGTCCCTCGCAGGTGAACGTCTTCGTCCCCTGGGAACTCACCGGCTATTCGTCGGCTCAGGTCAAAGTTACCGTACAGGAATACGATTACGGAACTCTGGTCACTGTGCCGATCGCCTCTTACGCGCCCACCTTCTTCCCCGGCCCCAATAACAATGTCGCGGCCGTGGACACACAGGTAGTTTCGTCCACTCATGCGGCCACTCGAGGCCAGAACGTTGCGTTGTATCTCAACGGCCTCGGACCCGTGAACAATCAGCCGGGTTCCGGATTTGCCGCCGCATTGAATACCAGCCAGACCACAACACAGCAGCCCGTGGTCACCATTGGCGGCCAGTCCGCTCCCGTGTCCTATAGCGGCCTCGCTCCGGGTTACGTTGGTCTTTATCAGGTGAACGTCACCGTTCCCTCGAACATCTCCGCCGGAGCCCAGCCCATCACCCTTTCCATCGGCGGCGCAACCACGCAGCCGGGCTCGCTGAACGTCCAGTAACCAACCCCGCCAAAGGGCGATACCATGGGTGAACCGAAGGCCATGCGTATCGCCCTTTCTTTGCTGCTCGCTGCTTCCTCCCTCGCAGCCCAGTCTCTGCTTGTACTCTCGAAGGGCGATCACACGCTCTCCATCGTCGATCCTTCCACCCGCCAGGTGCTCGCCCGCATGCCTTCCGGTCCCGAGCCGCATGAAGTGATCGCCTCGGCCGATGGCCGTATGGCTTACGTCTCCAATTACGGCGGCAACAACACCATTACGGAAGTCGATCTCGCCGCCCACAAAACCATCGGCGCAATCAATCTCGGTGCTTTGCGCTCGCCTCACGGGCTGGCCTTCGCGGGCGGCAAACTCTGGTTCACCGCCGAAGCCGCGAAAGCCATCGGCAGCTACGACCCTGGCTCGAAAACCATCGACTGGATCATGGGCACCGGCCAGAACCGCACCCACATGATCTTCATCCGCCAGGACCTGAAGCGCATCGTCACCTCCAACATCAGTTCCGGCACCATGACGTTTCTCGACCTCGTGCCTCCCGGCCCTGGAAGAGGCCCAGGTGGTCCTCCGCCAGGACCGCGCCTCCCGGACTGGAACGAAACCGTCGTCACCGTCGGCCCTGGCGCCGAAGGCTTCGACGTCTCGCCCGATGGCCGTGAGCTCTGGGCCGCCAATGCGGGCGATGGCACCATCTCCGTGATCGACATGGCCGAAAAGCGCGTCACGGCAACTCTTCCGTCTGGTACCGCACGCGCCAATCGTCTGAAGTTCACGCCGGATGGCAAGCTGGTCTTCGTCTCCATCATCAACGGTCCCGATGTAATCGTCATCGACGCCGGATCGCGCCAGGTCATCAAGCGAATTCCGACCGGCCACGGCGCCGAAGGCATCCAGATGGACCCGGGTGCTTCCCGCGTCTTCGTTTCCTGCACGCCGGACGATTACGTCGCCGTCATCGATCCGAAATCGCTCGCCATCGTGAACAGGATCGACGCCGGTAAACAACCGGATGGTCTTGCCTGGGTCGCCGCGCAGACCAGCGCCCGCCGCTGAATCTGTATCGCAACCGACGAATTCGCGAATCCATCCAATCCGATTCCCCGCGCGCTTCGTAGAGTCTGCAGACAACCAATGCGGCACAAGTGCCCGGTTGTCTCAAGCGGAAACTCGAGGAGGAAGCGTATCGTGAATCAGACTCAGACCAGCGGCTATTCGAGAAGGCTGCTGTTCAAGACCATGGGCGGCATCGGCGCCGGGGCCACATTCCTGTCGCTTTTCGGTGACCGGGCCTTCGCCGCGCTCAGCGCCGGCGCGTCCCAGGACACTGCCAATCAGATCTTCCAGGCGGCCGTGATCGCCGAAGATCTTGCGACCACGTTCTACTACAACGGTCTTACAGGGCCCGTCATCATGGACCCCGCTCTTGCCGGGCCCGGAGGATCGGCCACCAGCAATACCGGCAACGTTCCCAACGTGGATTACGTCCGCGCCGCGCTGAATCAGGAGATCGAACACGCCAATCTGCTCCGCGCCGTCGGCAATCTGGGTACCGGTTATCAGTCCGATCCCGTGCAGACCTTCTATTTCCCCGCCGCCACCTTCAGCAGTCTGAACACGTTTATCCAGACTCTGGAAGCTCTCGAAAACGCCTTCATCGGCGCTTATCTCAACGCCATCCGCGAGTTCGCTTCGCTGGCTTCCCGCAGTGGCGAGCGCGGCGTGCCCGACGGTCCTTACGGCGGTCCCTACAGTGCTGCGCAACTCGAGTACTTCGCCGAAGTCGCCGCGTCCATCCTGGGCGTCGAGTGCGAACATCGCGTCCTCGGCAGCGTCATTCTCAACGCGAACCAGCCCAATAATCTCTACTTCGAATCGACCGATGGATTGACCAGCGTCTACCACGGCGCGGGCTCCGCGGTAGCGGCCCTTGGTCCTTTCCTCAGCTCAGCGAACGGTTCACCTTACTCGCTCGCAGCCGCGGTTCAGGGCGCGGCTACCGTGGGTCTGCCGTCCGCAGGCGCGCCGCCGGCTTACTAAAAGCGAAGCTCCAGGAGATCAACACGATGAAAGCACTCTGTCTTCTCGCGATTTTTGCGGCTGCGCCACTGGTCCATGCCTCAACGCTCTGCCCCACCACGGCGAATACGCTCACGGACTGCAATTACGTCATCACCATCGGCGCTTCCGGAACCGCATCCGTGATGGACGTGGCTGGTTCGGCGCCATTCAACGGACCCGTTACCTTTACCGACGGCACTTCCGATCCCGGCGGCGACGGCTCACTGGTCGGCGTGGTGAACGATTCCTCCACCGCGCTCCAGTCGCTCACGCTCGAGGGCTCCGGATCGTCCGCCGGCATCTTCGATTTCTCTTTCAACGGGATCTGCGTGTATACCAGCGCGCCGTATTGCGGCGCCGCCGCCAGCGGTTACGAAGGGCCAACCACCACGTTCAGTAACCTCATGTCCACGGTTCTCTTCGAGACCAATGTGGGTACGGTGAACTTCAGCCCGGGTCTGGCTGCCGGCGCCAATACGTACTTCTCCATCGAGGGAAGCCCCGCCGATCTCAATGCGAACGGCGGCCTGAAGGTGCTCAGCGTAACCGAGGCGCCCGAACCGTCGGAGATCACGCTCGTCACCATTGGAGGCGTGATGCTCCTTCTTGTCCGGCGCCGCATGCGCTCGAAGCTGCCCGCTTAGCCGGAACTGGCGGCGAAGGTTTTTCCGTTAAGCTTTCGCCGCCAGTTGTCTCAGCACGTAAGGCAGGATGCCGCCGTTGCGGAAGTATTCGGCTTCCTGCGGCGTGTCCACGCGCGGCGCGGCTTCAAACTCGATCGCTGAACCATCCGCCGCCACTGCCCTCACCTTCACGCGCGAACCTTTTTCGACCGCATCGCGCACGCCGGTAATCTCGTAAAGCTCGCGGCCCGTCAGCTTCAGCGACGCCGCGTTATCGCCCGGCAGGAACTGCAGCGGCAGCACGCCCATCCCGACAAGGTTGGTGCGGTGGATGCGTTCAAAGCTCTCGGCAATCACCGCCTTCACTCCCAGCAGCATCACGCCCTTGGCCGCCCAGTCGCGCGACGAGCCCGAACCATACTCCTTGCCCGCGATGATCATCAGCGGCGTGCCTTCCTGCTGGTAGCGCACCGAAGCATCGTAGATGAACATCTGCTCGCCATCCGGCAGATAAGTCGTCCAGCCGCCTTCCGTGCCCGGCGCCATCTGATTTTTCAGCCGCACGTTTGCCAGCGTGCCCCGTACCATCACTTCGTCGTTGCCGCGCCGCGCGCCATAGGAGTTGAAATCCTTCGGCACCACGCCGCGCGAAATCAGATACTGCCCCGCCGGGCTGTTCACCGGAATCGAGCCGGCGGGCGAAATATGATCGGTGGTGATCGAATCGCCCAGCAGCGCGAGCACGCGCATGCCGCTCAAATCTTCGATGGGCGCGTTCGGGTCCACCATATTTTCGAAGTACGGCGGCTTCTTGATGTAAGTCGAATCCGGGTCCCACACATACCGGCTGCCGGTCGGCGCAGGCAGACTCTTCCAGTTCTGGTCGCCATCAAACGCCGTCTCGTACTCAGTCTTGAACATCTCCGCATCGATCGAGCGCAGCGCAAAATCCACCTCGGCGGGCGATGGCCAGATGTCCTTCAGATAAACCGGCCTGCCTTCGCGATCGTTGCCGAGCGCATCGGATTCCATATCGAAATCCACGCGTCCGGCGAGCGCATAAGCCACCACCAGCGGCGGCGACGCCAGATAATTCGCCTTCACCTGCGGGTTGATGCGGCCTTCGAAATTCCGATTGCCGCTGAGCACCGCCGCCACCACCAGATCGTCCTGCTTCACGGCCGCGGAAACCGGCTCCGGCAGCGGTCCGCTGTTGCCGATGCAAGTGGTGCAACCGTATCCGACGATGTTGAACTTCAATTCTTCGAGCGCCGGCATCAGGCCGGCTTTTTCGAGATAGTCCCGCACCACTTTCGATCCGGGCGCAAGGCTCGTCTTCACCCAGGGCTTGGTGGCAAGGCCTTTTTCGACCGCCTTCTTCGCCAGCAGCCCCGCGCCGAGCATCACAGACGGATTCGACGTATTGGTGCAACTCGTAATCGCGGCAATCACCACCGCGCCGCTTTCGATCTCCGCGCTCTCCCCGTTCATCTCCACGTGCGACTTCTTCTTCGAAGCGTCCTTGAACGAATCGCGGAAGTTCTTCTTCACCTCCGGCAGCGTCAGCCGGTCCTGCGGCCGTTTCGGACCTGCCATGGAAGGAACCACCGTCGCCAGATCCAGTTCGAGGGCGTCGGAGAACAGCGGATCGCGCGTGTCATCGGTCCGGAACAGCAACTGCTCCTTCGAATACGCCTCCACCAGCTGGATGAGATGCGCGTCGCGATTCGTCGTCCGCAGGTAATCGAGCGTTCCCGCATCCACCGGGAAGAAGCCGATGGTCGCGCCGTATTCCGGCGCCATGTTCGCAATGGTGGCGCGGTCCGCCACGCTCAGCGCGCTCAATCCCGCGCCGTAGAATTCCACGAACTTGCCGACCACGCCTTTTTTGCGCAGCATCTGCGTTACGGTCAGCACCAGGTCCGTCGCGGTGCAGCCTTCGCGCAGCCGGCCATACAGCTTGAAGCCCACCACCGCGGGCAGCAGCATCGAAATCGGCTGGCCGAGCATGCACGCCTCGGCTTCAATGCCGCCCACGCCCCATCCCACAACGCCCAGCCCGTTGATCATCGTGGTGTGCGAGTCCGTGCCCACCAGCGTGTCGGGATAAGCCGTCCACGCCCCATCGCCGCCCTGCGCCCGAAACACCACCGGCGCAAGATATTCCAGGTTCACCTGGTGCACGATGCCCGTATCCGGGGGAACCACTCTGAAATTGCGGAACGCGGTCTGAGCCCACTTGAGCAGCGTGTAGCGTTCGCGGTTGCGCTGGAATTCGAGCAGCGCGTTGATGTTGAACGCGTCCTTCGTGCCGAACTCATCCACCTGCACGGAATGGTCGATCACCAGATCGGCCGGCATCAGCGGATTCGCCTTCGCGGGGTCCGCGCCCAGATCCGCCAGCGCGTCGCGCATCGCCGCGAGATCCACCACTGCCGGTACGCCCGTGAAATCCTGCAGCAGAACGCGCGCCGGCATGAAGGAAATTTCTTTGGCGTCCGGACCGCTCACGCCGCGCCCTACCGCATCGATATCCGACGCCTGCACCTTGCGCCCGTCTTCGTGACGGAGCAGATTTTCGAGGAGAATGCGGTGCGAAAACGGCATGCGGGAAACATTCGCGACGCCTTTTTCCTCCAGCGTGGCAATGCGGAAAATGCGATACCCGGCGTCACCGACCTGCAAAGTCGACGCCGCGCCAAAGCTGTTCTGACTCATGGATTGCTTTCAATATAGCGAACGCTTACTCTCCGTCCGTAATCTAACCTGATAACTTGCCCGCGCATTTCCTGCTCACCACCTTCGGCTCTTTCGGCGATTTGCATCCTTATATAGCCGTCGGCATGGGACTGCGCGGCCGCGGCCACCGGGTCACTATCGCGACTTCGGAAAATTACCGCACGAAAGTGGAAGGCGAAGGCCTGAACTTCCATCCGGTGCGGCCCGATCTGTTGCCGCTGCTCGAACAGCCGGACGTGATCGCCCGCGCCTTTCATCCGCGAACCGGCAGCGAGTACATCATGCGCGAGTTGTTCCTGCCGTGGATCGACCAGAGCGCGGAAGACCTGATGCGCATCGCTCCTTCCGCCGATCTGATCGTGGGACACATCGTCTCGTTCGCCACCCCCACGGTGGCGGAGGCGCTGCGCAAAAGGTGGATTTCGGTCGCGCTGCAGCCTTCCATCTTTCTTTCCGTCTTCGATCCGCCGGTCATCTCCGGCATGCCGTTCGCGCGCGCCATGCGCAATCTGGGGCCGGGCTTCTGGCGGCACTGGCTGAAGATCGCGCGATCGATCGTCCGCAAATGGGGCGAGCCGTTGAACCAGGTGCGCCGGAAAATGGGGCTGCCCGCGCTCGCCAACCCTTTGCTCAGCGATATGTTTTCGCCCTTCGGCACGCAGGCGTGGTTTTCGTCCGTTCTCGCGAAGCCGCAGCCGGACTGGCCCGCCCGCGCGACCGTGACGGGCTTCCCTTTTTACGACAGCCTCGAACCGGGCCAGGAACTGAGTCCGGAACTTGCGTATTTCCTCGCGAGCGGCCCCGCGCCCATCGTATTTACGCTCGGTTCCTCAGCCGTATTCACCGCGGGCCGCTTCTTCGAAGAAAGCGCCGCGGCGGCCGAGCGCATTGGATCGCGCGCCGTCCTGCTGATCGGCCGGGACGAGCGCAACAAGCCCTCGCGCCCGCTGCCGGACACCATCGTCACCGCCGAGTACGCGCCCTATTCGCAACTGTTTCCACGCGCCTCGGCGATCGTACATCAGGGCGGCGTCGGCACCACCGCCCAGGCGCTGCGCGCCGGACGCCCGATGCTGGTGGTTCCGTTCAGTCACGACCAGCCCGACAACGCGTTCCGCGCCGAACGTCTGGGCGTAGCGCGCACGCTGAACCTGAAGCACTATGGCGCTCACACCGTTGCCCGGGAACTCGCGGCGCTTCTCAGGAACCCGGGCTACTCGAAGCAGGCCGAAGCTGTGGCTGCGAAAATCGCCGGTGAAGACGGCGTTCGCGCCGCCTGCGACGGCCTCGAAGCGGCGCTCGAGGCGTGAAGTCGAATTCGAATGGCGCGGCTTCGGCGGTATCTGAAACGCGTGCTCCATTCGGCGCTGGCACGCGGATTCAAACGCGCGGTGATGCGGTTTCCGATTTCCGCATAGCGTCTGCCAGTCGCTTCGGCGCAATCAGCAGATAACTCCCCACCAGCAGTTCCCGCACTTCTTCCCAATCCGGTTCGCCGGCATCCAGCCGAAGCCCCACCCAGCCGCGGGAACCTACATAAGCAGGCATGTAAAACCGCCTCGGATCGGCGTCGATCAGGGCTTTGTTATCGCCCGGCAGCACCTTGCACCACAGCCCGATAATGCCGTCGCCGTGGTGATTGTTCAGGAAATATGCGAAGTTCTTCTTCCGCACGCGGAAGCCGCAATAATCATGCCCGTCCTCGCGCTCCGTTTCCGGCAGTTCGAGGCAGATCTTCGCGATCCGCTCGCGCAGCGCAGTCGTTTTCATCGCTCGGAGTAAGGCTTCGGCAGTTCTCTGCGCGGCAGCATCTCTTTGCGATTCGCCGCATCGTAGACCACGCTCGCGATCACGGCCGAGGCCTGCATCAGATCTTCCGGTATCGCGTGATCGTACGTGTCCATGTTCGAGTGGTGGGTGACGGTTCCGTAATCGAGCGGGTCCTGGATGAACTGGAAGCCGGGAAGTCCCACGTCGTTGAAGGACAGGTGATCCGTCCCGCCGGTATTGCGAATGCTGATGGTGGTGACGCCTTC
>DAIDJK010000370.1 GCA_027450225.1 Bryobacterales bacterium
TCGAAGTAAAGGCGGTCGCTGGTATCGTAATCGGTCGAGACGGTCTCCGGGTTGCAGTTGACCATGATCGACTCGATGCCTTCGGCCTGCAGGGCGAACGACGCGTGGCAGCAGCAGTAATCGAATTCAATTCCCTGCCCGATGCGGTTCGGCCCGCTGCCGAGAATCATCACCTTGCGGCGCGTGGTCGCGTCGGCTTCACACGAGGTTTCGTAAGTCGAGTAGAGATACGGCGTGAAGCTCTCAAACTCCGCCGAGCATGTATCGACGCGATTGAAAACCGCGCGCACGCCGGTCTCTTTGCGGCGATTGCGAACTTCGATTTCGCTCGTCTTCCAGTGGCTGGCCAGCTGCACGTCTGAAATGCCCATGCGCTTGGCGCGGGCGAAGGTGGACGCATCGGCGGAGGCGAGATCGAGGGTTTGCAGATGGCTGTCGAATTCGGTCGTCTGGCGAATCTGTTCGAGGAACCAGGGATCGATCGCCGTCATCTCGTGAACTTCTTCCACGGAGAATCCGGCCGAGAGCGCGAAACGAACGTAGCTCAGTCGATCCGGCGTGGGCGTGATGAGCCTTTTCGGAATCAGCGCCTTGTCGAAAACTTCGGAACCGAACTTCTTCCCCGTTTCGAGGCTGCGAATGCCCTTGCCGAGCGCTTCCTTGAAGGTACGCCCGATCGCCATTACCTCTCCGACCGATTTCATCTGCGTGCCGAGCGTGGTATCGGCGCCGGGGAATTTCTCGAACGCCCATTTCGGAATCTTGGCCACTACATAGTCGATGGTGGGCTCGAACGAAGCGGGCGTCACCTTCGTGATGTCGTTGCGAATTTCATCCAGCCGATACCCGACGGCAAGCTTCGCGGCGATCTTCGCGATGGGAAATCCTGTCGCCTTCGATGCGAGCGCGGAGCTGCGGGAGACGCGCGGGTTCATCTCGATGATGACCATGCGGCCATCCTTCGGATTGATGGCGAACTGTACGTTCGAGCCGCCGGTATCGACGCCGATCTCGCGCAGGCAGCGCAGAGCGCCATCGCGCATCATCTGGTATTCGCGATCGGTGAGCGTCTGCGCGGGGGCCACGGTGATCGAATCGCCCGTGTGCACGCCCATGGGATCGAAGTTCTCGATCGAGCAGATGATTATGACGTTGTCCGCCAGATCCCGCATCACCTCGAGCTCGAATTCCTTCCAGCCAAGCGCGCTTTCTTCGATCAGAACTTCGTGAACGGGCGAGAGCGCGAGGCCGCGCTCGAGAATTTCCACCAGATCTTCGCGATTGTAGGCAATGCCGCCGCCGGTGCCGCCCATGGTGAAGCTGGGACGCAGGATGGCCGGATAACCATGTTTCTCGACGAACGCGAAGCCGCCTTCGATATCGGTAACGAGCTGCGATTGCGGCGTATCGAGACCGATCTTCCGCATCGCATCTTTGAACAGCAGCCGGTCTTCGGCTTTCTTGATGGCGTCGATTTTGGCGCCGATCAGTTCCACGCCATACTTTTCGAGAATGCCCGCTTCGGCCAGTTCCACCGAAAGGTTCAGGGCAGTCTGGCCGCCGACCGTGGAAAGCAGCGCATCCGGCCTTTCGCGCGCGATGATCTCTTCCAGATAAGCGCGGCTGAGCGGCTCGACGTAAGTGCGGTCGGCCAGCTCGGGATCGGTCATGATGGTCGCCGGATTCGAGTTGACCAGGATGACCTCGAAGCCATCGGCGCGCAGGGCCTTGGTGGCCTGCGTACCGGAGTAATCGAACTCACAGGCCTGGCCGATGATGATGGGCCCGGAGCCGATGATCAGGATGCGGTGGAGATCGTTTCGCCTCGGCATCGATTTATTGACCGCGCACAACGGCCGGCCGCGTGCCGGTCTGTGCGCTCCTCCCACTCTTGTACTCCGCCATCATTTCGACGAAATCGTTGAACAGATAGTGCGAATCGTGCGGGCCGGGCGCTGCTTCCGGATGGTATTGAACGCAGAACGCGGGCTCGCGGCGGTGGCGGAAGCCTTCGAGCGTGTGGTCGTTCAGGTTCACGTGCGTGATCTCGATGTCGCTCTCGTTGAGCGAATCCGGATCGACCGCGAAACCGTGATTGTGCGACGTGATCTCGACGCGCTCCGTCAGCTTGTTGAGCACCGGATGATTGGCGCCGCGATGGCCGAACTTCAGTTTGTATGTCTTGCCGCCGAGCGCGAGCCCGAGAATCTGATGGCCGAGGCAGATGCCAAAGACCGGCGTCTTTCCGATCAGCCGCCGGACATTATCGATCTGCGTGTGCAGCGGTTCGGGATCGCCTGGGCCGTTCGACAGGAAGACGCCATCGGGCCTGAGCGCGAGCACATCTTCAGCGCTTGTCAGCGAAGGGACCACAGTTACCCTGCAGCCCGAGTGAACCAGGCGGCGAAGAATGTTCTGCTTGATGCCGAAATCATAGGCAACGACGTTGAAACGCGGCTCGGCGGGCGTGGAAACCAGGTCTGATGGCGAACACCGCTCGACCGGCTTGAGCCATTCGTAGCGCTCCCGGGTGGAAACGCGCGTCGCCAGATCCAGCCCGGCCATCGAGGGAATCGATCGCGCTTGTTCCACCAGCTTCGCGTGATCTGTTTCGATGGTCGAGAGCACGCCGCGCATGACGCCGCGGCTGCGCAGGTGACGAACCAGCGCGCGCGTATCGAGATCGGAAATCACCGGCACGCCGTAATGAGAAAGGAAGTCGCGGGCCTCTTCATCCGAGCGCCAGTTGCTGGTGACGCTGGAAAATTCGCGGACCGCCAGCCCTTCTATACAGGGACGGGGCGCTTCGTTATCGGCTGAGCTGGTTCCGTAATTCCCGATTTGAGGATTGGTGAGAACGACGATTTGTCCGGTATAGGAAGGATCAGTGAATATTTCCTGATAACCGGTGATGGCGGTATTGAAAACGACTTCGCCCGAGCGTTCAGCGGGCGCACCAAAACTCCTGCCCTCGAAGACCATGCCGTCTTCCAGGGCGAGGATTGCAGAATCTGACAGCAGCTTCCTCCTGGGTGTGGGGTCTTTATTATTGTAGCGAACGGATAACGTAATTCCGACTCAAGCCCTGCCGATGGCCGCCCTCACAAAGAAGTACGCCGTCAGCCCCCACGCGTAAAACAGAACGCCCAGCCGCACCTTGCCCGCATCGAGCCGCTGCACCGCCTTCGCTCCCAGGTATCCACCGGCCACCGCGGCGAACAGCATGGGAACTCCCAGCCGGTAATCGAGCGCGCCGCGCGCCGCAAAAATCATCACCGCCAGGGTGTTGATGAACGCCGCGCAAAACGTCCGCAGTCCGCTGGCCGCGTGCAGTTCCAGATGCGCCAGCGCCAGATAGAGCGCGAGCATCAGCACGCCCATGCCCGCTCCGAAATACCCGCCGTAGCCCGCGATCGCGAACTGTCCGGCGCAGAGCACCGGCAAGTGCACCCTGCCGCCGGTCATCGACGCTCCCAGTTTCCGGAGTTGCGGGGCGGCGCTGAAAACGGCCGCGGCCAGCAGCAGGAGCCAGGGGACCAGCCTCGAGAAGGTAGCGTTGGTGGTGTGCATCAGCAGCCAGCTGGCCACAGCCGACCCGGCGAGGCTTGCCAATACCATGCACGCCAGAAACCGGCCGGTCATCTGCTTTGTGGTGTCCCGGTAAACCCATGCCGAAGCCGCCACGCCAGGCAGCACCACCAGTGACGATGTCGCATTCGCCTTCACGGACGCTACTCCGGCGAACAAGAGCGCGGGAAACACCATGAACTGCCCGCCGCCCGCCAGCGCGTTGATGGCCCCGGCCAGCAGCGCGACCCCGGCCAGAACCAGGATCGTGATCACTTTGCGGCCGTCTGGTATCGCCGGAAGGCCGTCTGGTATCGCCGAAAGAACGACTCGCGCTTCCACTCCGGCCGGGACGGCGCATCCGCCACGCGCTCCATCAACCGCATCACCAGCGAATTGAACTCCGCCGCCGCGGGTTTATCCACGGGCTGATTCACGTCATCGGACGGCGCGTGATACCGCTCGGTCAGCCACTTTTTGTCGATGGCGGCTTCGGGCGATCCCTTCTCCGTTCCGAAATCGAGCATCAGCGAAGGCACGCCATGCAGGATGAAGCTGTACTGGTCGCTGCGGATGAACACGTTGCGCGCGGGTTCGGGATCGGGCTGCACCTTGATCCGCATCTTCGACGCGACTTCGCGAACATCATCGCCCAGCGTCGATTCCTCAAGCCCGTACACATTGACGATCCGCAGGGGAAACAAGGGCAGGAACATGTCGCAATTGATGTCCGCGACGATATCCTGCGCCGGAACCGTGGGATGCGCCGCGAAATACTTCGAGCCGAGCAGACCCTTCTCTTCTCCGGTTACAGCCACGAACAGCAGCGAGCGCCGTGTCCTGGCGCCGGTCGCATGCAGCCGGTCCGCGATATCGAGCAGCGAAGCGACGCCGGAGGCATCGTCCATGGCGCCGTTGTAGATGCGGTCGCCGTTGATTGGCGCGCCGACGCCGACGTGATCGAGATGCGCCGTCATCACCACGTACTCATCCTTCAGCTTCGGATCGCGCCCCGGCCAGATCGCCGCAACATTCTGCGATTCCACTTCGCCCCGCTTCACAGCGGTAGTCGCGTCAACTCGCGCCGGAATTTCGAACCGCGGAAGCTGCCGGTGCGCATCCGCGGCGGCCACCAGTTCATCCAGCGTGTGCCCGGTCCCGGAGAGCAGATCCGCCGCGTCGGCCGGATTCCACGTGATCGCGATCTGCTCGCCTTCGGTATCGTTCATGCCCGGCGCGGCCAGTTGCATCGCCACCTGCGTTCGCGAGGAAGCCATGCGGCCCCACGGGACATCCATGTGCTTCGGATTGGGAATGGAGATCGCGCCAATCAGCCCCGCGCTGCGAAACGCGTTCCAGCGTTCGGCCGACGAGGAATAATGCGACGCGAGCGCGCCCGGCATGCCCGCCGGCACGCCGCCCATGTAAACCCCGATCTTCCCCTTCGTATTCAGGCCCGCGAAGTCGTCGTAATGGATCTCCGGCGCGCGCAGCCCGTAGCCCACGAACACCAGCCCGGCGCTCACCTTCGGCGCGGGGTCCACGCGCGCGCTCACGATCGCCTCTTCGCCCAGCGGAATCTTCTTCGGTTTGCCGTCCCGCATTAGGGTGAGGCTCGAATGCGCTTCATCAAGCGCCAGCGTCCTGAACCGGACCGGCTGAATATAGCCCTGTTCGCCCGCCGGCTTCAATCCGTCCTTCTGAAACTGCGCGGCGACGTATTCGGCGGCTTTCTTGTGTTCCGGGCTGCCTGTAAGCCGGCCCTGCATCTGGTCCGAAGCGAGATACTCCACATAGCTCCACCAGCGCGCGCCGTTGTCGGCGCCGGCGGAAAACAGAAGGCCGGCGGACACCAGAGCGCCCGCGGCGGCAAAAGCGATTTTCGTTTTCATCGAATCAGTAATAGTCCGTGCAGCTCATAAAATAGCCGCAGCGCGTGCAGAAGAGTTTGCATTTCCGGCTTTCGAGGCGGAGCGAGCAGACAGGGCAGAACAACATCGCGTCGGCATTGACGCCGCCCTCGACATCGGGCTTTTCAGGACCGGAATTTTCGGCTTGCGGCGAAACTTCGCCTGCGCGCGGCTCTGGCACGGACTACCATCAATTATATGTATCGGGCGCCCGGCTCTC
Source organism: Bryobacterales bacterium (assembly GCA_027450225.1). Lineage (GTDB taxonomy): Bacteria > Acidobacteriota > Terriglobia > Bryobacterales > Bryobacteraceae > BOG-234. Next base: position 5,698 of record DAIDJK010000370.1, read on the forward strand.
TGTAGACTCCTGCCCGAAAGCACGACGATGAAATTCAGGTTCGCTCTCCCCTTTGTTATGGCTGGCGCGCTTTTCTGCCAGCAGCGGTATATCCCCGAACGTCTGGTCCAGATGCCCGCGCGCGGTACGCACGGCGCCATCGCCACGGGTAGCGGATATGCAACGGAAGCCGGCATGCGCATGTATTACGCCGGCGGCAATGCAGTGGATGCGGGTGTCGCGGCCACCTGGGCCGCAGCCACCACGGAGTATTCGCACGTGGGCTGGGGCGGCGAAGCGCCCATCCTCATCCGCACGAAAGACGGCAAGGTTCACTCCATCGCCGGCGTGGGCACCATGCCGAAGCTCGCCACCGCGGATTTCTTCCGGCATCGGCAGCTGCAGCTGGGCGAGATTCTCGAACCGCCCGCCAAGACCGGCCTGAAGGGTATGGTGCCGGTAGCGGGTCTTATGTGCGCGCTGGTGCCCGGCATGCCGGACGCCACGCTGGTCGCGCTGCGCGATTACGGAACCAAATCTTTCACTGAAGCCGTGGAGCCCGCGCTCGAACTCGCCGATGGCGCCGCCATCGACGAGATGCGCTCGAATTCCATCGAAGCCAGCCGCGAATTCTTCACACTGTGGCCCACTTCGTTCAAGCACTTCATGCCAGGCGGCCATACGCCGCTGCCGGGCGAAATCTATCGTCAGCCGGACCTCGCCGGCACCATCCGGGGCATGGTCGCCGCCGAAAAGAAGGCGCTCGGCTCCGGCGCCAGCCGCGAGCAGGCCATCGATGCCGTGCGCGATTATTTTTATCGCGGCGAAGTGGCCCGCAAGATCGGCGCGTTCGTCGCCGCCAATAACGGCCTGCTTCGCTATGAGGACATGGCGGCGTTCCACCTCGCGCCCGAAGATCCCGTCTCCACCGATTTCCACGGCATGCGGGTTTACAAGCCCGGCTTCTGGAGCCAGGGTCCCACCATGATCGAAGCCCTCAATATCCTGAGCGGCTACGACCTCACCGCCATGGGCCAGAATTCCGCCCAGTACATCCACACTCTGGTGGAAGCGCTGAAGCTGGCCTATGCCGATCGCGACACATATTACGGCGACCCGAAGTTCTCGCACATCCCCGAAGAAACGCTGCTCTCGATGAAGTACGCCACCGAGCGCCGCGCGCTCATCGGCCCCAGCGCTTCGCAGGAATTCGAGCCTGGAAAGATCGGGCCGAATCCGCCGCCGCATCCTTCGCAATCCGAAATCACCCGCGCGAAGATCGATGACTTTCTGATGGCGCACGACACCACCTGCGTCGATACCATCGACAGGAACGGCATCATGTTCTCCGAGACGCCTTCCGGCGCATGGCTGCCGAGCGTGATCGCGGGCGATACTGGAATCCCGCTCACCGAGCGCGCGCAAAGCTTCCTGCTGGTACCCGGCAGCCCCAACGAACTGGCCGGCGGCAAGCGCCCGCGCGTGACGCTGAGCCCCACGCTCGTCACGCATCTCGATGGCTCGCCTTACATCGTGCTTTCCACGCCGGGCGGCGATAATCAGGAACAGTCGCTCATTCAGGTGCTCTTCAATGCCGTGCTGTTCCACATGAACTCGGAGCGCGCCATCGAAGCGCCGCGCTTCCAGACGCGGCACCTGGTCTCGAGTTTCGACAACCACGCCATGAACCCCGGCGACCTTCTTCTCGATGAGCGCATCCCGCCCTCCGTGATGGCCGAGCTCGCGCGGAAGGGCCACAAGATCGAAACCCGCTCGCGATGGAACAGTGGCGCCGCTCCCGTCATCATCCGGCTTACCAGCGGAGGCGTGTACGAAGCCGGCGCCGATCCCTGGGGTTACCGCTCCATGGCGGCCTGGTAGCCTGCCGGACCGGATTGGACACTCTCTTCGAACTCGACGAGCCGGCCGCATTCGATCGTGATCGTCTGCGTGACCGGCTCCGGTCGCTTGCCGGCCGCGGCGTCCGCATCGGCGGCAGTTCATGGAAATACGAGGGCTGGCTTGGGCAAATCTACTCCCGCGCGCGCTACCAGACTCGCGGCCGTTTCTCGAAGAAGCTGTTCGAAGATACCTGCATCGCCGAATACGCGACCATCTTCCCCACCGTCTGCGGCGATTTCGCCTTCTATCAGTTCCCGACCGGTGCCATGTGGGCGAAGCTCTTCGCGCAGACGCCGCCCGGCTTTCTCTGGGGCTTCAAAGTGCCCGAGCAGATTACGGTCCCCTGCTGGCCCGTGCATCCGCGCTACGGCGCGCTTGCGGGTCTGGACAATCCGACTTTCCTCGATCGCGAGCTCTTCGAGATGTCTTTCCTGCGCCCGCTGGAACCCTGGCGCGACCGCGTCGGCGTCCTGATCTTCGAATTCGGAACCTTCCGCCAGCGCACGTTTGAAGACGCGGCGGCGTTCCTGCGCGCGCTCGCGCCGTTCCTTGGCGCGCTGCCGAAAACGTGGCGTTACGCAGTCGAAATCCGCAACTCCGAATTCCTGCGGTCCGAATATTTCGACTGCCTGCGCTCGCTGAACGTGACCCACGTCTACAATGCCTGGACGCGGATGCCGGAAATCACCGACCAGATCGCCATTCCCGAATCGCGAACTTCAGACCTGATCGTCGCCCGCGCGCTGCTCCGTCACGGACGTCCCTATGAAGACGCCGTCCGTCTGTTCTCGCCCTACGATCGCATTCAGGAAGTGAACGAAACGGTGCGGCAGGGGTTGCGCGAACTCGTCGATATCGCGCTGGTCGACGGCCAGCCCGCGTTTCTGTTCGTGAACAACCGCCTCGAAGGCAATTCGCCGGGAACCATCGTTGCGATTACGGATTGATATACTCGAAGTTCCCGCCCATCGGGCCCGTAGCTCAGTTGGTTAGAGCGCTACCTTGACACGGTAGAGGTCTGCAGTTCGAGTCTGCACGGGCCCACCATTTGGTTCTGCGAAAGCATCGGCAGTTCAGGCCCTGCTTCACGCGACCATCTCGTGCACCACATTGCCGGCTACGTCAGTAAGACGAAAATCGCGCCCGCTGTACCGGTATGTCAGCTTCGTATGGTCGAAACCCATCAGGTACAAAATCGTCGCGTGCAGGTCATGGATATGCACCGGGTTTTCGACTGCCTTGAACCCGAAATCGTCGGTAGCGCCGTGAACGTAACCGCGTTTGACGCCGCCGCCTGCCAGCACCGTTGAGAAACCGGCGCTGTTGTGATCGCGCCCGTTCTGCACTTTTACCAGTCCACTCACTTCGACCGCGGGCGTTCGTCCGAACTCGCCGCTGATGATCACCAGAGTTTGATCCAGCAGCCCGGCTGCCTTCAGATCCTCGAGCAGCGCTGCGATCGCCGGATCGGCGTCGTGCGCCAGCCTCCGGTGAATCATGATGTCGTCGTGATTATCCCAGGGTTGTGAATTGCCGAAGTAAACCTGCACCATCCGGACGCCCTTTTCCACCAGCCTTCGCGCCATCAGACATCCGCGGCCGAAATCCGTGTCGCCGTAGCGCGCGCGGACTTTCTCCGTTTCCTTCGCGATGTCGAACACTTCCGGCGCTTCGGTCTGCATCCGGAACGCAATCTCCGCCGACTGGATGCTGGCTTCCAGTTCCGGATCGCCTCCCGCGCGCCGCAATCCGATCTCGTTCAGCTTGCCGAGCAGATCAAGCTGTCTTCTCTGCTCGGTCTGATTCAACTCCGGATTGCGAATGAATTCCACCAGCTTGTCCGGCGTCTTCTCGTTGTTTGGGATGTAAGTGCCCTGATACACCGCGGGAAGAAACGTCGACGCCCAGAGCTGCGGCCCGATCACCGGGAATCCCGGGCACATCACGATGAAGCCCGGCAGATTCTGGTTCTCGGTGCCCAGTCCGTAAGTCAGCCACGATCCCATCGATGGCCGGCCCGGAAACTTGTCGCCCGAATTCATCAGCAGCAGGGACGGCTCGTGATTCGGCCGGTCCGTATACATCGACCGGACGACGCAGCAATCGTCGATGTGCGATCCGAGCTTCGGAAAAATCTCGCTGATTTCGATTCCGCTCTCGCCGTACTTTTTGAATTCGAAGGGCGATTTCAGCAGATTGCCGGTCTTGCGCTCGGTCTTGAGATTGCCTGAGGGTACTGGCTTGCCGTTATACCGATCGAGCATCGGCTTGGGATCGAACGTGTCCACCTGGCTCGGGCCGCCGTTGAGAAACAGGAAGATCACATTCTTCGCCCGCGGTTTGAAATGCGGCGCCTTCGGAGCCAGCGGATTGGCGCTGGTGGCCATTGCGCCCGCCAGCGTGCTCGCCCCGGCAAGACGCGCAAACGCCGTCATCCCGAAGCCCGTTCCCATCGTCGTCAGCCAGTCGCGTCGACTTATCGGCATATGCTCAATCCAGAAATTGAAATTCGTTCGAAGTCATCAGAACCTGTGCGTACTCGGCCCATGCCTTGTCGCCCGCTTCACGGAGGAACGCCAGCCCCAGCTTCTTCTCATCCGGCGCCGGAGCGCGCTGAAACAACAGCCGGTAGGCTTCATCGATCTTCTTTGAATCGTCCGGCGCATCCAGCCTTGCCGCAAATGCCTTCGCTTCCGCGATCACCCAGTCATTATTCATGAAGTAGAGCCGCTGCAGAGGCACATTGGTCGGAATGCGCTGCTCGCTCGTGTTGATCGGATTCGGAAAATCGAAAAGCGCCAGCGTGGGATCGAGTTTCCGGCGGCTCACAAAGCAATAAACCGTTCGCCGCGTGTTTTTATCCGAGATCTGCTCGGCCAGGCCGCCCTGTTTCAAATCGAGCTTGCCCGAGACGAACAGCATGTCGTCGCGCAGGCTTTCGGCGTCGAGGCGCTGGCGGCTGTAGCGCCAGCACAGGCGGTCTTCCGGGTCCGCGGCGGCATCCTTCGCATTCGGCTCCGCGCTCAGCTGATACGTCGCCGACAGCATGATGGTCCGCTGCAGCTTTTTGATGGACCAGCCGTTCTTCACAAATTCGGCCGCCAGATAATCGAGCAGTTCCGGATTTGCCGGGCGGTCACCCTGCTCTCCGAAATTGCTGGGCGTTCGCACGATCCCCTGTCCGAAATGATGCTGCCAGATGCGGTTCACCATCACGCGTGCGGTCAGGGGATTCGACGGGTCGGCGATCGCGTCGGCGAGTTCCAGCCTGCCGCTGCCCTGGGTGAAGCGCTTTGGGGCATCGGCGCAGAGGATGGAAACGAAGTGAGGCGGCGCCGGATCCCCCGGATTGTTGCGGTCGCCGCGCAGCCAGACGTGCTGCTCGGTAAACTTCGGCTTGTCTTCGATCACCTGCAGGAACGGATATTGCGCCGGTAGCGCTTTCCTGTCCGCCGCAAGCTCTGCGCGCAGCGTGTCGAGCCGCTCTTTCCACTGCCCTGCCAGGAACCGGTCGATTTTGCCGTCGCCGTAGTGAGTGATGCCGCGATCGCCAAAGACGTTCTCCCAGACCACGAAACGGTCGCGCTCGAGCGACAGCAGATTCGCCTGGCTCAGATCTTCGCGGTTCGGATTCAGCCCAAGGGTGATGTGGTTCTTCTCGTCGATCAGCTTCTTCTCGTCGTTGATCGCGAGCACCAGGGTCTGGAAATCGCCGGCCGCTTTCCGCCGCGCTTCGGGCGTTTTTGCCGCGAACCACGGCTTCAGATAAGGATGGTCTTTGTCAGGCGAGCCCAGGTACTTGCGCCAGCGTTCGAGCGTTTCCGTGTCGAGTGCCGGATCGGGCCGGTCGCCGGATGCCGCCAGCATGTAATCGGCGGTGCGCGCCGCCAGAATCTCGCTCAGGCTGTCGGTCTGGACTCTCAGGAAGTCGTCGATCTGCTTCTGTCTGGCGTCCAGCTTCTTTTTCGCGGCGGCATAACGGTCGACCACGTCCTTCGGGGCAAGCGGGATCTCGCCCAGCTGCGTGTTGTTGAAGATGCCGAGCAGCGAATAGTAATCGCTTTGCGGAATGGGATCGAACTTGTGGTTGTGGCACTGCGCGCAGGCCACGGTGAGGCCCATGAATCCGCGTGTGGTCGCATCCACGCGGTCGTCCTGAAATTCCGGACTGAGCGCATAAAATCCAAGGCCCGCCTCGTACTTATCTTTATCCGGAAGCTGATCGCCGGCGATCTGCGCCTTCACGAACTGGTTGTAGGGCATGTCATTGTTGAATGCCGCGATCACCCAGTCGCGATAGCGGAACGCATTCGGATATGGCTCTTCCTGCGTCGAATTCAGCTTGTCGTCCGAATAGCGCGCCACATCGAGCCAGTAACGGCCCCAGCGCTCGCCGTATTGCGGCGACGCCAGCAGCCGGTCCACGATTTTCGCGAAGGCATCGGGAGACTTGTCGGCGGTGAACGCGTCCACTTCCTGAGGAGTGGGCGGAAGCCCGGTCAGGTCCAGATATGCCCGGCGGATCAGCGTTCTGCGGTCGGCTGCCCGCACAGGCTCGAGTCCTTTGGCTTCGAGTTTCGCCAGAACGAAGCGATCGACGTCGTTATGCGCCCACTTCGCGTTCTTCACTTCCGGCGTTTTGGACTCGACGACGGGACGGAAAGACCAGAAATCCCGCTGGGCTTTGGTGATCACATACGATGGCGCCTTCGAAGGACCCGAGGGCCATGTTGCTCCGGACTTCACCCAGGCGGCGATGTTGGCAATATCGTCGTCAGCCAGTTTCCCGCCAGGTGGCATTTTGATCCGCGGATGCGTCTGCCGGATCGCCTGAATCAGGAGACTGCCGTCCGGGTTGCCGGGCACGATGGCTGGCCCGGAATTGCCGCCCTTCAGCACATGCTCGCGGCTGTCGAGCTGCAATCCGCCGCTTTTCGCATCCGTGTGGCACGCGTAGCACCTGCTGGCGAGAACCGGGCGAACCTTCAGCTCGAAAAATTCGTTTGAATCGACAGGCGTGGCTGCCGTGGCAAACGTGGCGGCAACCGGCAGCAGGACAAGCAGTCGCATGCGGTGTGCAAACATTTTACTGGAATTCCAAAGCGCTGGCTGAACCAATTCCCCGCCCCCTTTGTACGTTTGAATGCAGGCCGCAATCGCAAAAAGACGAACTTCTTCGCCGGTGAGATCCCGCGGCCGAGCCGCTGCTGAAACTCTGCTCTGCTTTTGCGCCTGTGCGCTGGTGATGGCCGCCGCGGTCTTTTTTGTCTTTCGGTCGGGAAGCCTGCTTTACTTTGGGGACGCGGAAGCGCACCTCGATATCGCCCGCCGTCTGATCGATTCGCGAACCCCCGGATGGAACCAGATCGGCACGACATGGCTTCCGCTGCCGCATATCCTGATGGTTCCGCTGGTGCGCAATATGTGGCTGTGGCATACCGGCCTGGCGGGAGCGATCGTCAGCGCGGCTGCAATGGCAATCGGGACCACCTTTCTGTTCGCCGCGGTGCGCATGCGGTTTTCGAGCACGCTGGCAGGTGGCGCCGCGGCAGCCGTGTTTCTGCTGAACCCGAACGCGCTCTATCTGGGCTCCATACCCATGACCGAGCCGATCTTCTTCGCCTGCTTTTTCGCGCTGCTCTATTTCACGATCCGGTTCGGCGAAACCCAGGGTTGGGGCCCGCTGGCCGGCGCGTCCATCGCCGCCCTGGCCGCCACGCTCACGCGCTACGAGGCGTGGTTCATCCTTCCGTTCACCGCTTTGTACATCGTGATCACCGCCGGCCGGAACCGGTGGGCGAAGGCGTCGTTTTTTTGCATTCTCGCGGGGTTCGGGCCTGCGCTCTGGCTCGTCCACAACTGGTGGTACTTCAACGATCCGCTCTATTTTTATCGGGGCCCGTGGTCGGCGGCGGCGATTCAGGGCAAAGCGCCCTATCCGGGCAAAGGCGACTGGCAGGCAGCCGCAAAATACTTCGGCGAAGCTTCGCGTCTCGTGATTGGATTGCCCGCCCTGGTCGTCGGAGGCGCTGGTCTGGCGGCCGCTCTTGTTCGAAGAGCTGTCTGGCCCGTATTTCTCACGCTCGCAGTGCCCGCTTTTTACATCTGGAGCATTCACTCTTCCGGCGTACCGGTCTTCGTTCCCACGCTCCCGCCGCACGGGTGGTACAACACGCGATATGCGCTCACGCTGCTGCCCGCGGTGGCCATCGGCGCAGGCGCTCTGGTTTCTTACCGGCTGAAGCCATTCGCCGCCGCGCTTCTCGTCCTGGTTGCGCTCGTTCCGTTCCTCTTTCATCCGCTCACGGCTCCCATCACGTGGCAGGAATCGGAGATCAATTCACGCGCCCAGCGCGCCTGGACGGGGCAGGCCGTCGCATTCCTTCGCAACGCCGCGGGTCCCCATGAGACGTACCTCACCCGCAACTACACCCATCTGACCGCGGTATACCGCGAACTTCAAATTCCCATTCGCGACACCCTTACGGCCGACAACGATCCGCAGTGGACAATGGCGAAGTCGCGTCCGGACCTCTTTTTATGGACCGACTGGGCCGTGGTGACCGGCGGCGATGAAGCGCAGGGTATTGTCGATAAGGCGCGGCTCCGCGGTCCACATTACCAGTTGAGCCGCCGCATCTACGTTCCCGGCGAGCCGGTTCTGGAAATCTATTTTCGAATCGATGAAAATCCCGTTCACTAAACTGCACGGCGCAAAAAACGACTTCCTTCTTACTCCGGTCGAGGATGCTCCGTCTGACGAATTGCCGCAGATCGCGATGGAAATCTGCAACCGCTACACCGGCGTTGGCGGCGACGGCTGGATGCTGATCGACCGGACTCCGGGACCGGGCTTTGACGCCGCCATTCGCCTTTTCAATTCCGATGGCAGCGAGCCGGAACTTTCCGGCAACGGCACGCGTTGCGCCGCCGCGCTGCTGGCTTCTGCGCACGAGGGCAAAACAGAATTCCGCATTCGTACCGGCGCGGGCGTGAAACATCTGCGTCTGATTTCGCGCACGGACGGCGAATTTGAGTTTGAAATGGATATGGGCCGCATCCGGGTTGTAAGCCTTCACACGACGGTTCAGGGGCGGGATGCCGTGCTGGTGGACGCCGGCAACCCCCAGTGCGCCATTCCTGTGAACAACTTCGATTTCGACTGGCGCGCGGCCGGCGCGGCGATCGAGCGGGACCCCGCCTTTCCAAACAGGACCAACGTTTCATTCGTGCGTCGCGCAGGCGAACATACCATCGATGTCCGCTTCTGGGAGCGGGGCGCCGGCGAAACCAACAGCTCCGGCACGGGTTCCACAGGCGCCGCCGTTGCGGCGGTCGCGCGCGGGCTCGTTCAGTCCCCGATCACCGTTCAAACTCCCGCCGGTCCGCTGGCGTGCGAGATTCATCCGCTCGAGAGCGGCTTTTTTTCCGGTTCTATTACCGGGCCGGCGGTCAAAGTCGCCGATGGTTTCTTCTACCGTGAGAAAATGAAGCGCTGACTTCCATCATGACTTCAACAATTTCGACCGCCAAAACGTCCGCCGCCGTGCTCGCAGATAAGATTTCATCGCGGGTCGCGCGGGTCGGCGTCGTCGGTCTCGGCTACGTCGGCCTGCCACTCGCCGTCGAATTCGCCGAAGCCGGTTTTGAAGTAACCGGCATAGACCTGAGCGAGTCCAAGACGGGTCAACTGAACGCGGGCAATTCCTACATCGGCGACGTGCCGACCAGAACAGTCGCCGAGCTCGTGAATAACGGCCGATTGCGCGCCACCACGGACTTTTCCGTCATATCGGAACTGGATACCGTGAATATCTGCGTTCCCACGCCGTTGCGCAAGACCAAAGACCCGGACATGAGTTATATCGTCTCGGCCTGCGAGGAGATCGCGAAATATCTTCATCCGGGAATGCTGGTGATACTCGAATCCACCACTTATCCGGGTACCACGGACGAGCTCGTTTTGCCGATGCTCGAAAAATCCGGGCTGAAATGCGGCGAGGATTTCTTTCTCTGCTTCTCGCCCGAGAGAGTCGATCCCGGCAACGCCCGATTCCAGACGAGAAATATCCCGAAAGTGGTCGGCGGTACTACTCCGGCGTGTACGGACCTGGGGCGGCTTTTCTATTCCCAGGCGCTCGAAACGGTGGTCCCGGTCAGCTCGACGCAGGTCGCCGAAATGGTCAAGTTGCTTGAAAACACCTTCCGGATGATCAACATCGGACTGGTCAACGAGATCGCCGTGATGTGCGACGGCATGAGCATAAATGTCTGGGAAGTGATCGAAGCCGCGGCGACGAAGCCTTTCGGATTCATGCCTTTTTACCCAGGCCCGGGTCTCGGCGGCCACTGCATCCCGATCGATCCTTTTTATCTGTCCTGGAAAACCAAGCAGGCCGGGATCGAAGCCCGCTTCATCGAACTCGCCGGTTATATCAACGGCCAGATGCCGCACTTTGTGGTGGCGAAGATCCAGAATGCGCTGAACGATGTCGGCAAGCCGGTGAAGGGTTCGCGTATTCACATCTTTGGCGTTTCCTACAAGCGCGATATCGACGATCTGCGCGAGTCGCCGGCGCTCGACATCATGCACCTGCTGGTGCGTCGCGGCGCTCAGGTGGTCTACTCGGATCCGTATAATCCGGAACTCTCCATCGAGGGCGAGACGTATCGGGCAATCTCACCCGAACTGGTGAAGGAAGCCGACTGCGCGGTGGTGGTCACCGATCACAAGACTTTCGATTACCGCGCGCTGGTCGAAAACGCACCGCTCGTGGTGGATACACGTAACGCCCTCAAGGGAATCGCGTTAGATAAGATAGTTCGTCTCTGAAGGGTTTGACATTTCGCCCTTCGGGGAGGATCATTTCCACAGGGGTTTCCCATGCGCCTGATCGCTTCCGCCGCGTTGTTCGCTGCAGCCGCACTTTCGGCTTCGGCTCAAATGGTAGTTTCCGCACATTCTGGCACCATTCACTATTTCGAGGGTGACGTCTCCCTGGACGGCGTCGCGCTCCAGTCGCAGCCCGGCCATTTCGATCAGATGAAAGAGCAGAGCGTGCTGCGGACGGCGCGCGGCCGCGCGGAAATCCTGCTCACGCCGGGAGTTTTTCTGCGGGTTGGCGAATCCAGTTCGGTCAAACTTCTGGACAACCGTCTGGCCAGCACGCGGGTCGAGATTCTGTCCGGATCGGCGACCGTGGAGACGGATACCTCTCTTTCGGCATCCGGAAAATACGAAACCGCTCCCGTCACGGTCGTTTTCAAGGATTACGATATTCAGCCGGTGAAAGACGGGCTGTTCGAGATTCTCTCGGAACCCGCGAGCGTGCGCGTTTTCAAGGGTGAAGCTTCCGTGCACGCCGGAGACAACCGCGTTACGGTGAAAGACGGCCGCGAGGTATACCTGACGGCGGCGCTCGCGATGGACAAATTCGACGAGAAGACGGCCGCCGACGATAACTACCTCTGGGCTCGTGATCGTTCGGCGGAGGTTTCCGCGGCCAATATGTCTTCGGCGAGGACTCTCTCCACCGGAGCGGGTTATGGCGGCTCGCCACTCGGTGGCGGCTTTGGTGGCTACGGAGGGTACGGGTACGGCGGAGGGTTCGGGTATGGCGGGTACGGTGGCGGCTTCGGTTATTCGCCCTATATGCTTTCCGGTCTCTGGGGCGCGTCCATGTTCGGCGGCGGCTGGTATTACAATCCCATGTTCGGCATGTACACCTATATGCCGCTCTCCGGCTACGGTTTCAGCCCGTTCGGCTATGGCTTCTACAGCCCGATGGTGATCAACTCCGTCTACGCGCCTGCCGCCAGAACCTGGTATGGCGCAGGCGGCCCGCGCACGGGTGGCGTGATCGGGCGGCCAGTTTCGGGACCGGCCGGATTCACCCGGGGGGCCGCGATAAATACTGCGGCAATCTCCCGTGGGACAGCCAGCGCGAACGTGATCTCGTCCCGCATGGCGAATTCCGCAATGACGGGCCGCACCACGGGCGGGGGCTCCCGGGGCTTCTCCGGCGCCGGTATGTCCGGTGGCGGTTTCTCCGGGCGTTCTG
>DAIDJK010000371.1 GCA_027450225.1 Bryobacterales bacterium
GTACGTGTTATCACAGAAAGACCACAGCTCCTCAGCCGCGAACCGGATTCCGGATGACGCGAACCAAAGCCACTGTCGCCATCTTCCTGCTCGCAGCCGTCGTCCGCCTGGCGCTGCTGGCTTCGGTTCCGCGCCAGACGATTCTTCTCGAGAGCCCGTCCGCCGGCCATAGCTTCAGGTCCTGGGACGAAGCCATCAACGTCGGCGTCTCGCTTGCCCGGACGAATCGATTCGCCGACCCTTTCGGCCACCCCTCAGGGCCCACCGCGCACGTTCCACCCGCGTACCCGCTCCTCACCGCCGCCATTTTTCGTATTTTTGGCTTCGGCTTCCGCGGCGAACTCGCGCGTGACGCACTGATGATCGCCGGCTTCAGCCTGCTCTACGCTTCGTTCCCAGCCGCCGCCGCGGCGCTCGGGCTCGGCTGGGTCTCCGGCGCGATCGCCGGTGTCATTGCCGCCGCGTTCCCCCTGTTCCGTTCCACGGAAGTCTTTCTTTCGCGCGATGAATGCTTCTCCGCGCTCATCCTGCTCGGGCTCACCGTCCTGTTTTTCAGAATCTGCTCGGAGCGCGGCGCCGAACGAAGCCAATTCCTGCTCTTCGGCGCGGCCTGGGGCGTTCTGCTCCTCATCCAGCCGGCCATGCTGCTTGTCCTGATCGCGTTCGGCGTCATCTGGCTCGCCAGAACGCGCCGGTCCGGCCTGCGCCCCGCGCTGCTTTGCGCGGTCTGCGTCGCCCTGGTCCTCACCCCGTGGACAATCCGCAATTACCTGGTCTTTCACCAATGGCTCTTCATCCGGGACAATGCCGGGCTTGAGTTGCGCGTCTCCTTTGGCGATTCTGCCCAGCCTGGCCTCACCGGCAACTTCGATTCGGGCTGGTACGGCGCCGTTCACCCGAGCTTTTCGAACGCCGCTCTCGCCCAGGTCAGGTCCCTCGGCGAGATCGGGTTCAACCGGAAAATGCGAAACGAAGCCATTGGCTGGATCGAGTCTCACCCCGCGCGCGCCGCGCAACTCATCGCCGCCCGCTTCGTTCTTTTCTGGACCGATTCGCCTCGCGCACCGTTCACTCTTCTCGAACGCACCGCTCTTTCGCTGCTCGCCAGTATGGGTTTGTTTTTCATCTGGCGGCGCGGCGGCCGCCTGCAGGCCGCCATTCTCGGGTCCATCCTGCTCGCGTACCCGCTGACTTATTACATCGACCAGTATTCGTCCCGCTACGTCATTCCGGTGTGTTTCGCCATCCTGATTCCCGCCGGATACGCGATCGAACATCTGTTTGCCACGTGGCGGAACCGCCGCAAACCGTCGCCGCCCGTTCAGGCGAGAGCCGCGTTCTCGCCATAAGTGATCCGATGCCGGTACTCGAACATGCTCTCGATCTTCCTTCGCACAATCCCGGCCAGAAGCTTGTCCCCGATCACGCCGAACGGCAGTTCGTACTCGACGTGGTCCACCAGCACCGAGGCCCGGCTTCCATCCGGCATCACCAGGTGAGTATGTTCCCAGCTTTTGAACGGCCCCTGAACCTGAACGTCGCGGAACTGCCGCCCCGCAATGCAGTCCCGGTGCTCGGCAACCCACTTGCGCCGGAATGGAAACGGACCCACCTCCAGCACCACCCGCGAGCCGTCCCGGATTCCCTGGCCCCGATCGGCAATCTTCACCGGCTCCCCGGGTGGAATCAGCTTCTCGAACGCGTCCGGGCTCTCATGCCATGCGTAGACCTTCGCCGCCGGCGCCGGGATGCGGGTACGCTTCTCGAAAACGTGCTTCACAATCTTTGCTCTCCACTGGATGGGATGCGCGTGAGAGCATCAGGAAATAAATGTCTCCGGCCACGAACTTGAAAACCTTCCGCAGCGCCCGAACGGCGGATTTCACGGAGTCCGTCATTCGTGAGATGACGCGTCTTGCCGTCCGGCACGGGGCCGTCAATCTGGCCCAGGGCTTCCCGGATTTCCCCGCGCCGGTCGATCTGAAACAGGCCGCCATCGACTCCATCAACGCGGATCACAACCAGTACCCCATCACCTGGGGCGTCAAACCGTTCCGTGACGCGATAGCCCAAAAGTACCGGCGAACTTACTCGCTCGAAGTCGATCCGGAGACCGAAGTCACCGTCGTCTGCGGCGCCACCGAGGGCATGATCGCCTCTCTTCTCGCCACCACCGACGAAGGCGACGAAATCATCGTCTTCGAACCGTTCTACGAGAACTATCATCCCGATCTTTTGCTGTGCGGCGCGAAACGCAAACTCGTGCGCCTGCATCCCCCGGACTGGAACTTCGACCGCGCCGAGCTTCGGGCCGCCTTTTCCCAGCGGACGAAGGCGATCATCATCAACACCCCGAATAACCCGACCGGCAAGGTCTTCTCCCTGGACGAGCTGACTTATATTGCTTCGCTCTGCCAGGAGTTCGACGCGCTCGCCATCACCGATGAGATTTATGAACACATTACTTATGACGGCTGCCGTCACATACCGATGATCACCCTGCCGGGCATGCGGAACCGGTCGATTCTGGTGAACAGCCTCAGTAAAACGTTTTCGGTAACTGGATGGCGCGTCGGCTGGGTCATCGCCGCCCCGGAGCTCACCGCGGGAGTTCGAAAAGTACACGATTTCTTAACGGTTGGCGCGGCAACTCCGCTGCAATATGCGGGGATTTTCGCGTTATCATTGCCGGACCAATACTATGAATCCGTTACCCGCGAGTATGAGGATCGGCGCCGTTTTGCAATGGAGATGTTATCCAGCGCGGGTTTCAACTGTTATACGCCGCACGGCGCGTATTATTTGATGTCGGACTACCGGGCGATAAGCGACAAAAGCGACACGGACTTTGCCCTCGCTCTCGTACAGGAGGGCGGCGTTGCCGCCGTGCCCGGCTCCTCTTTCTACGTTTCTTCTTCGGGAATTAACTTGATCCGCTTTTGTTTTTGCAAGAAATATGAGACTCTAATTTCGGCGGGAAAGAAACTTGCCAGGTTTGGGCGCCCTTGAGCAGCGCTTGCTGGTCCTGGAGCACTGGTTATCTACCCCGAGCGACATCGCTTTCAATCCTCCGGGAGGCGATTACAGAATGTTGCCAAACTTCCTGTTTGAAGAATCGACCATTCGGGAATCCGGCGAAAGCCGGGTCTTCGATCTAGCGGAAAACAACACAGACAACCTGCTGCTGACTCTGGGCATTACGCACGCCGTTGAACAGGAATGCCTTGAAGTGGAGATCGTTGGATCGAGTGACGGGGAAACCTGGTCTTCGCGTCCACTGGCCACTTTCACGCAGAAGTTTTATTGCGGGACCTACCAGACCATCCTGCCCCGCTCGCCTTACCGTTTCGTGAAAGCCATCTGGCGTGCGCGCCGCTGGGGGCGCGGCGGTCCTCGGCCGTTCTTCCGCTTCTATATTTACCTGCAGCCTGCGCGCGCCCGGGTAATGGCCGGCGCAGCTTAGGCCCAATCCCGCCCGTGGTGGCTGCTTACCACCAGCCGCATCCGGTCCCGTTTCCTCTCGCGCCGTATTTTCAATAGTTTTGCTTTGGCGATTTCCTTGCCTTCCCCAGCGCCGGAGGCAGGAAGATGAAAACAAAACTGACGGCAGTTCTTCTACTTGCAGTTTCCAGCTTGTTCGCGGGGCCGCGCGTCGCAATAGGCATTGGTATCGGTTTGCCTTTCGCGGCGCCCTATGCCGCCCCGGCGTATGTGGCCCCGGCTTATGTTCCGCCACCGTCTTATTACGCGCCCGCTTATTATTCCCCCGCTCCTGCTTATGTTGCGCCTGCTTATATCCCGCCCGCTCCCGGTCCCGGCTATTTCTGGACCAGCGGATACTGGGGATTCTACCGTGGACATCGCTGCTGGCATCGGGGTTACTGGGCGCCGCGTGAACGTTTCGATGGCGACCACGGCTGGCGTCGCTGACCGCCGTTCCCGTCCGGGAGCGAGAATAAAACTGTAATGCATCCTGTGGCGATTCTCGTCTGCGTTGTTCTGACGCTGGCGGGAGTCGCTTTTTTGCTTGCTTCTCCCGCGGTTTTCCGGCACGCCTCCATCTTTTTCTCCGTCACCGTGCCGGGCGATTTCGCGCCGTCCGCCCGCGCGCGCAAAATTGTCCGCCGGTATCGCCTGTCGCTCGGCATCGCCGCATGCCTCGCGGCGGCGATGACCTGCTTTGGCGCAGCCTGCGGCAAACCGGAATTCATCGGTTTCGCGCCGCTGGTTCTCATCGCCGGGGGCATCGTATCGTTTCTTATTGCGCGGCACGCCACGCTTCCCGCCACTGCGGCTCCGGCGCAAATTGCTCCCACGCCCCTCGGCAAACCGGTCCCGCACACGCCCTGGGTCCCAATCGCCGTCCCGTTCCTGATTCTGATTTCGACCGCGCTCTGGCTCGCCGCGCATCGCGCCGCTATTCCCGCGCGTTTCCCGGTGCACTGGGGATTTTCGGGCCGGCCGGACCGCTTTGCCGCTCCCACGTCGCGCAGCCTCTTCGGTCCGCTGGTTGTGGCCGGCGAAATCTGTGTGCTGCTCGGAGCGCTCGTTTGGGCCGTCGGCAGTTACGCCCCGTGGCGCTCGGAATGGACGGTCCGCTTCAATCGAGCTCTTGTGCGCGTGCTGGTCGGGGCCGTGTGGCTGGTCGCGCTGCTGCTTTCCTGCATCGCCCTCAGCCCGCTCTATGGACCGCCCCCGATGCAGATCCTTCTGCCTCTGCTGGCGGCGGCTCTGGCTGCGTTGATCATCCCGCTCGCCAGAGTCTCGTCCAGCCCGGACGCGGAATCGGAAGCAACGCCGGACGACAAATGGGCTGCCGGCATCTTCTATTTCAATCGCCGGGACCCCGCGCTGCTCGTGCAGAAGCGCTTCGGCATCGGGTACACATTCAACTTCGCGCATCCTGTAGCCTGGGTGGCCATCGCCCTCACACTTCTTATTCCCATCACCGCGCTGATACTCCTCTGAATTGCTTCCCGCCCGGTGAGCGCTACACTGAAGGTCAACGGAGTCACTTTTCTGATGGTTTTCCGCACTGCCGCGGCCGCTCTGGGCTGCGCGGTTCTTTTTTTGTCTTCCGCAACAGCAGCTGAACTCGAACCCCCGCGCGCCGGGAAAGTCGAAATACTAAGGGCAAGCGCCGTAAAACCCGGCATGAAGGCCGTCGCGTGGACGGTCTTTCAGGGCGATACTCCGGAACCCATACCGATCGAGATTGTCGGCACATGGAAAAACATGTGGGGCCCGGGGCAGGACGTCATCATCGGGAAGATGGGCGGCAAGGCCATTCGCACCAACGTCGCGGGCGGCATGAGCGGCAGCCCGGTTTATATCGATGGCAAGCTGATCGGCGCCGTCGCGCTGCGCCTCAGCACCTTTTCGCCGGACGCCATCTGCGGCATCACCCCAATCGAGCTGATGCTCGAGATCAACCAGTTCGACAAAACGCGGCCGGCGGACGCCCGCACGCCGGAACATCCGAATACCAATTCACTCCGCGCATCCGTTGAGCCCAACGGGATGCTGGCCAGCGTAATGGCGGCGGGCGGCTCGCCGGATCTCTCGAAACTCGCCGGCATGCAGCCGATTGCCACGCCGCTGCTCTTTTCCGGCTTCTCCGATCGCGTGCTCGAGTCGTTCGCCCCGGTCTTCAATCAGCTCGGCGTGACGGCGGTGCAGGGCGGGGCAGGAGGCGACCTTCGGTCCAGCAGGCCCGCTCCCGGCTGGCAGAATTCTCTTCAACCCGGCCAGACCGTCGCCGGAGTTCTCGTTTCGGGCGACATGGACGTAACCGGTCTCGGAACGGTGACTTACAACGACGGCAAACGCATCCTTGCCTTTGGGCATCCGTTCTTCAACATCGGCCCGGTGGATATGCCGATGAGCAAGGGCGAAGTCCTGATGGTGCTCGGCTCGTCGTATCAGCCCAACAAGATTGCCAATGCGACCGAAATCGTCGGCGCTCTGCATCAGGATCGCCACAGCGGAATCATGGGCGTGCTGGGCGACGAAGCCCCGATGATCCCGGTCTCGGTGAAGGTCCGGTCGATGGGATCGAATAATTCGGTCCGGGCCGAGCGCACGTATCACTTCAACGTCTTTGAGCAGCAGAAGTGGACGCCGTACCTGATGATGATGACGCTCTACAACTCTCTGAGCGGCATCAATGAATCCGTGGATGAAGCGACGTATCGCCTCTCCGCGCGCGTGAACCTCGCCGGCTCGGTTGCGGGCAGCCACGAACAGTTGAACCTGAGCACCATGCAGGCCGCGGGCGATATGCCGATGCCGGCCTCGATGGCGCTTTCCGCGTGGTGGGGCGACAAATTCAACCGGCTTTACAACAACGCGGTGCAGATTCCGAGTCTCAAGGACGCCGACGTTACCGTGGATCTTCTGCCCGAGCGCCGCGTCGCCACCATCGAAAACGCCTGGACGCCGAACACGGATGTGCGGCCGGGCGACGAGATTCCGGTGAAGGTTTTCCTGCGCCCCTGGCGCGGTGAACGCATCGAGCGCGACTTCGCTCTGAAACTGCCGCCCGGCATTGCAAAGGGCGAGCACCGCATCGTGCTCAGCGATGCCGATACC
>DAIDJK010000372.1 GCA_027450225.1 Bryobacterales bacterium
CGGCCAGCCCGGCGATCGCCCGGACTTCTAAATTCCGAACCGGTAACACGGCATTCCCGTGGTAACTTCCTGATGCCGGGGGGTCAGCGCCGGCATTGGCTTTGTTTTGCAGAATCGCCGCGGGGCAGCTCAGCCAGGAGGATCGCCATGGACAAACAATTGATTTTGAATAATTTACTGCGATTGGCTTTGTTTTGCAGTTTCCCGGAGCGTGGAAAGCGGCTGCTGCAGCTCCTTCCTCTCGGCTGCTCAAACACGCCACCTGGTTCCGGTGCAAATGAGAGCGCAAATCGGATTGGCTTTGTTTTGCAGAATGCCGGCGCGCGGGGTGGCGGCGGTTCTCTGCGAGCAGTCCTGCTATTCCTTCGGCCCTTCCACCCGCTCCCGGAATGCCTTCACGTCGATCACGGCCCGCTGGTGCATCCCCTCGCCGATCACCTTGTCTCCCATTCGCGCCTGCACGCGAAAGTTCACCCGGTTCTTCTCCGTGCTCTCCACTTCAGCCCGGAACAGCACCGTTGCTCCCAGCGGCGCGGCGGCGCAATGCGAAACGTTCACGTGCGTTCCCACCGTGTCCTGCCCCGGATCGAGCATCCCCAGCGCCAAGTTCCGGCTGGTCCGCTCCATGTACCCGATCATGTGCGGCGTCGAAAGAACGCGCGGTCCATCCTGGCCGAGGAACGTGATCGCGTTCTCGTTGCCCACCGTGACGGTCTCTTCGCGGACCGCCCCAGCCTTCATCCCCGCCATCAGGACCTTTGCCCGGCGAGTACGCCTCGCATATAGGAGAACGATTTCTGCATCCCAGGCATCGGGTCGTCGGCGTCGATCTCGTATTCAAGCGAGCACACGCCGTCGTATCCCTGCTTCTTGAGCTGCCGGAAGATCGCCGGAATCGGCAGCACGCCATCGCCCACCGGGCACTGGCTTTCCTTCACTCGCGCGTCCTTCAAGTCCTTGGTGTGAATTTCGAACAGCCGCGGCCCGGCGTTCGCGATCGCTTCCACAATGTCCTCGCCCGTCCGCGACGTGTGCCCGATATCGATGCACAGACCCATCCGCGGGTCCATGTCCTTCACCGCGGCCAGCACGCTGCTCGGCGTCGGGAAGCGCTTGTCCTCAGGCCCGTGGTTGTGGATCGCCACCTTGATGTCGTATTCCTTCACCAGCTTCTCGATAATCGGCAGGTTCTCGTGCGTCGGCGCAATGATCATCATCGGGAAGCCGCACGCCTTCGCATAGTCGAAATGCTTCCGCAGCCCGGCCTCATCCGGCTCCTGCATCGACACATTGCCTCCGCCGATCACCTTCAGCCCGGCGTTGTCGAACTGAGCGCGGCCCTTGCGCAGCATCTCCGGCGAATCGTTCTGTGGCAGGTGAAACTCCTTCACATCCACATACTCGATGCCGAGTTTCTTCACGTTCTTGATGCACAGGTCCCGCTGAAACTCGCGGAACGAATAGGTGGCGACGCCGAGTTTCAGATTATCCACAGGCGCGGCGGCGGCCCTGCGCTCGAAAGCAAGGGGCGCGGCGACCGCGGCCGAACTCAACAAAAAATTCCTGCGATTCACAGACAAGATCATATGACAGCGTTCACGCGCCTGTCCTCGCGTGGAATCACTGGCTTGCGTACGCGCGCCGGAACCTTCATGCCATACCTGTATTCGGACGCGCACTGTGCCGCTCCGGACGTTCCCGCATGGGCAGCGGCGTTTCGCGTGCAGCAGAACCCGGCGGAGGCAAAAATGGCTGGAAAGAATACAGCGGTCTTCGGCATTTACACCACGCGCGCCGGAGCCGAAGAAGCGGTTGACGCGCTACGCAAGCACGGTTTCCGCAACACAGATATTTCCGCGCTCTTCCCCGACAACGCGGGCACGAAGGATTTTGCGCACGAAAAGAACACCAAGGCTCCCGAAGGCGCCACAACCGGAGCAACAACGGGCGTCGTAGTGGGTGGCGTTCTTGGCTGGCTGGCCGGCATCGGACTGCTGGCGATTCCCGGCATAGGGCCGCTGCTCGCCGCGGGCCCCATTGTGGCTGCTCTCGCGGGCGCAGGCGCAGTCGGCGTTGCGGGCGGAATCGTCGGCGCGCTGGTCGGCATGGGTATTCCGGAATATGAAGCAAAGCGCTTCGAGGGCCGTATCAAGCACGGCGGCATTCTGCTCTCGGTTCACTGCGACGATGAGCACTGGGTGAAGCGCGCCGAAGAGATCATGAAGCAGACCGGCGGGGAAGACATTGCCTCAGCCGGTGAAGCGCACGCCGATTTTGCCGTCTCCGACAAGCCTCTTCCGCGCACCCGCGGCACGATCTCGGATGACGCCGCCGCAACCGACTCCGGCGGCGTTACCGTTACTGATGCGCCTGTGAATGCGGATGTAATCGACACGCCGCGAATCCGCACCACCGGTGGCGGAACCACTTACGAGCCGTAGCCGGCTACCAGTCGCTGGAGGCTCCGCCGCCCGCGGAGTCTCCTCCGCCGAATCCCCCAAAGCCCCCTGACCCGCCGGAATCGTAACCGCCAAATCCGCCGCCATCGCCCCAGTTGCGGCGGCCGCCGTTCAGCAGTTGCCCCAGCAGCAGGCCGGTCCAGAATCCACCACCCCCGCCGCCAGAACCGCCGTAGCCGCCGCGCCGTCCCCCGCCGCGAATGATCAGAATCAGGATGAAGATGCCGAACAGGATCACCGGCCAGGGGATTTGATCGCGCGTCGATCGCCGCACCCGCGGCGCATTGGCCGGGAGCGCTACCGAAACGCCTTTCGATTGCGCGATGGTCGATCCGATTTTCTCGGCGGCCACCAGCAGCGCCGGTCCGTATTCCCGCTGGCGCAGCGCGGGCCGCATTTCGTCGAGAATGTCGCCCGCCATCACGTCCTGGATCACGTCGCCCAGACCGCCGCCCACTTCGAGCCGCGACTTGTGGTCGCCGATCGAGAGCAGCAGCATCACGCCGTTGTCTTTGTTCTTCTGGCCAACGCCCCAGGCATGAAACAGATCGTTCGCGACGTCTTCGATCGGCTCGCCTTCGAGCGATTGCACGGTGACGAACGCCATCTGCGCGCCGGTTGCGCGTTCCACGTTTCCGGCGTACGCATCGATGGCCGCGCGGCTGCGGCTGTCCACCACGCCTGCGAAGTCGCTCACATAGCCCTGCGGCTTATAGGATTTCCAGTCGACGGCAAACGCGCTCGCGGCAAGGCAAACCAGCGCCGCCGAGGCGCGAAGAACGGGCTTCATGAAGGCTATCCCAGTTTAACGGGAGAGCAGCCCCGCCTCTGGCGGCAACGCCGCGTCCTGGCTTTCCAGCGCCGGTTGCGATCGCGCGGACCATTCCGCGCCCGCCAGCACCAGCAGCGCCGTCACCATGCTCAGGATGATAAGAGACGCCGAGTACTTGAACACGCCGTACTCGTTTTCGAGCTTCTGGTTCAGCCAGGGCCACGCGAACAGGAAGGCGTACTTCAAGCCTTCGAGCGCCACGCCGACGCCGGCCGCGACTCTCAGAACCCGCATCGCCGGTACCCGCCGGTTGGGCAGAATCCAGTAGGTGAGGAACAGGCCGAGAATCGTCACGGGAATGGCCGCGACTTTGAAACTCACCACGCCAAGCCAGGCGGCTGAAGAAAGGCCGAGTTCCGTAGCGGCGAAATGCTGATTCACGGTGGTCAGCAGAACCGATCCGACAAAAAGGCCGCCGCAGAGCAGGATCAGAAAGAAGCTGAGGATCTGATTCGCGATGTACGACCGGTTCTTCTCCACGCCCCACGCGCGATTGAGCGCCACTTCGAGCGGCTCGAAAATTCCGTTGGCCGTGAACAGCAGAAAGATCAGCGAGACGATCTGGAAATGCCCGTGATGCGTCTTGTCGAGATTCGCCTGGAGATTGCGCGTGATGAAGGAGCCGAGGTCTCCCGGGAAATAATCGTGGAGCGCGTGATAAAGCGCTTTCTCCGCCGCTGGAAAGCCGAGGATATCGCGCACGATCGTCAACATGACGATCAGAAACGGATAGAAGCTCAGAAGCACGCTGGCGGCGATGGCGAGCCCGTAAACGTGCACTTCCGTCTGCGACAGGTACCGAATCGTCGGCCGCCATCGCCCTGGCGGGACCTGAACCGGCTCGATCAGGACCGATTCCGGCTTCTGGAGGAGAATGCGCACGGGTGAACTCTGGTGTGAATACGACGCGCGGAGGTGAGGCGTTTCCGCGATTGCCCCTGATACTCATGTTACTTTCGGTACCTTGCGGAACAGGATTTTCGTGGTGCTGGCGGCTCTGCTTTTTTCCACAGGCGGGGCGGCCATCAAAGGATGCAGTCTCACCAGCTGGCAGGTTGCGGGATTCCGGTCCGGCATCGCGGCGCTGGTCTTTCTGGTCGCCATGCCCGAAGCGCGGCGCAACTGGGACCGGCGCTCTGTTCTGGTGGGCGTCGCCTACGCGACCACGCTGATCTCGTTCGTGACGGCGAACAAGCTGACCACTTCGGCCAACGCGATCTTCCTGCAGGACACCGCGCCTCTCTACATGCTGCTGATCGGACCGTTGCTGCTGCGCGAGCGGCTGCGGAGCGTGGATATCGCGGTGATCGCCGCCGTGATGTGCGGGGCGGCGCTGCTTCTGTGGGGCGGATCGCCCGCCGCCGCCACGGCGCCGAATCCCGCGCTCGGGAATGAAATCGCCGTTTCATCGGGAATCGCCTGGGCGCTCACCATCGCGGGATTGCGCTGGGTGGGACGGGATTCGCGGGATACAGCAGCGGCATCGCGTCCGGTGATCATCGGGAATCTGATCGCCTTCGCGGTCTGCCTTCCGTTCGCGCTGCCGGTCGCCCACGCGAGCGCGGCAGACATGGCGGTGCTCGGCTACCTTGGGGTTTTCCAGGTGGGACTCGCGTACGTGTTCCTGTCGCGATCGCTGCGGTTTGTGCCGGCGGTGGAAGCGTCCACGCTGCTTCTGATCGAGCCGGTCTTCAATCCGGTGTGGACCTGGCTGGTTCACGGCGAGCAGCCCGGACGGTTCGCCGTTCTGGGAGGCGCGATCATCATTCTCTCCGCGTTTGCGGGCAGCTTGTGGGAAGCCAGAACCAGGGCAGCCGCATGATAGCCTGAAGGCTGCTGACTTTGTCTGAACCTACGCGCGCGGCACCGAAGCCGGCAAGAACCATGTATGTGGCGCAGCTGATTGCGCTCGTCGTGATTCTGAAGCCTTTCAGTAACCTCCTTCTGGCTTATGGGGAACGGCATTTTTCGCATGTACCGCTGGTGAATCCGCTCGCATACATTGCTTCGCTGTTCGATCCGTTCGTGGCCGCCGGGGTTTTGATTCAGATCTGGTGGATGTTATCCCGCATGCGTCTGTTCAGCGTGGCGGACCTGACTTTCGTGATTCCGGTTACGGCGGTCGGCTATGTTCTGACCAGCCTGCTCGGTAAGTTCTTTCTGCACGAAGTTATCTCGCCCGTCCGATGGACCGGGATCGCGCTGGTTTGCGTGGGCAGCATGCTTGTGGCGGGTACGCGCCGGAATACCACCCGGAGCGTGAGCGCGTGAGGTGGCTGCTCCTCACCGTGGTGATCGTGAGCGCCGTAGCGGGCGACCTGCTGCAAAGCCGCGAGATGAAAGAGGCGGGTGACGGTGGAGAGCAGGTGGATGGGGCGCGCGGAGTACTCCGGATGATCTGGCGGAGACGGCCGCTGGCCATCTCGATCGCGTGCATGGCGGTTTCGTTTTTCGCCTTCCTCGCGCTGGTGCAGCGCGAGCCGTTGAGCTTCGCGGTTCCGGCGTCGGCGGGGACGTTTATTCTGGAAACTCTGCTGGCGAAATTCGTGTTGCGGGAACACATCGGGGGCCGCCGGGCGGCGGGAACGGTGTTCGTACTCGCCGGAATCATCCTGATATCACGATGATCCGCGAGGTTACCGACATAATCCGCAGTTCGGCGGCGGAAGCCGCGGCGAGAATTGGAGTGACGGGGCTTTTCAATTGAAACCGGGCGCACCGGAGACGCATCCTCGATGAGACCGGGTCAAATTCTGTCGGCATTGGAGAACAAATGAAGATTGGCGTGCTGGGCGGTGATGGTTATTGCGGCTGGGCAACAGCTCTACATCTGTCCGCGCAGGGACATACGGTGGCGGTTGTGGACAACTTCGTCCGGCGGCAGTGGGATCACGAGCTCGGCGTCCAGACGCTGACTCCGATCCGAACCATGCCGGAGCGCCTGCGCGCATGGAAGCAGGCGAGCGGTCTCTCGATCGACAGTTACACGGGCGACATCTGCGATTACGAATTCCTGGCCGAATTCATGCGCGACTTCGAGCCCGAGGCCGTGGTGCACTTCGCCGAACAGCGTTCGGCGCCGTTCTCGATGATTGACCGCAAGCACGCGGTCGGCACGCAAACCAACAACGTGGTGGGCACGCTGAATCTGCTGTTCGCGCTCAAGGAATTCGAGCCCGATTGCCACCTGATCAAGCTCGGCACCATGGGCGAATATGGAACGCCCAACATCGACATCGAAGAAGGCTACATCACCATTGAGCACAACGGCAGAAAAGACGTGCTGCCGTTCCCCAAGCAGCCGGGCTCGTTCTACCATCTCTCGAAAGTTCACGACAGCCACAACATCATGTTCGCGTGCCGGATCTGGGGTCTGCGCGCGACGGATCTGAACCAGGGCGTGGTGTATGGCACGGTCACCCGCGAAACGGAAATGAACGAAGCGCTGATCAACCGCTTCGATTATGACGAGGTGTTCGGCACCGTGCTGAACCGCTTCTGCGCGCAGGCTGCGGTGGGACATCCGCTTACGGTCTACGGCAAGGGCGGCCAGACGCGCGGGTTCCTCGACATTCGCGACACGGTTCGCTGCATTGAACTGGCGTGCCTGAATCCGGCCCAGCGGGGCGAGTGCCGCGTATACAACCAGTTCACCGAGCAGTTTTCGGTACTCGATCTCGCGCAGCTGGTGCGGACGGCGGCGAAGGAACTCGGGCTGACGGTACAGATCGATCATCTGCCCGATCCACGCGTTGAATCCGAGCATCATTATTACAACGCGAAACACTCCAAGCTGATCGATCTCGGGCTCAAGCCGCATTACCTTTCCGATGCCCTGCTCGATTCGCTGGTGAATATAGCGATCCGCTACAAGGATGGGATCGACCCTTCGATGTTCCTGCCCAGAGTGAACTGGAGGAGCGCGGTGAACGACAGAAAAAAGACGCAGGACGCGGCGGCGGCCGGCATGGTGTCGTTCTAAGCCGCGACGGTCAATCGCCCGAGGCAATCACCGGCTTCACCGGAACCAGCTGGCCGTTACGAATGTAATAGTGGCCGTCGCGCCAGCGGATGCTGGTCTGCGTGAAGCTGACGAGCCAGATCACAAATGCCGCCGCGTCCCAGAGCGGGATCAGCGGCAGGCGCAGCCAGAGTCTTTTCTGATCGAGACCCCAGGAGCCGATGAGCAGCGTCATGGTGGATCGCAGCGCCGCGTAGAGCCCGAGATAAACGGCCGCGGTGAGCAGCGTGGGATGAACTGCGACTGCCAGCAGCGCCCAGATCAGGCCATGGGTGAAGATGAGGCCGAAGTGCCCGCCCGGGCGCATGTGGCGCATCACGACGATCCAGCGGAGGCGCTTGAAAAAGAGCTGGCGCACCGAGGCGTAATCGGACACCGTCATTACGTAATAGGGAAGAAGTTCGACCTGGTGACCCTGCTCGGCGATGAGGCGGCCGACGAGGAGATCGTCCGCGGGGCGGTTCTCGAGCGATTCATAGCCGCCGAACTCACGAAGACGCGTTTTCGTCGTGGCGATGGTGGTGCCGAGGGCGAATTTCACGCCATCGAGCTGCCAGGCGGTGATGATGCCTGCGAAGAAGTCCGACGTCATGCCGACGTTCTGGAGTCGATCGATGAACCCGTGGTCCCCCGAACCTTTTTCGTCGGCGGGCGCGTAGAGACAAGTGACGGCGCCGATTTCCGGGTCGGCAAGCGGCGCGACTATTTTGCGGAAATAGTCGGGCTCCACGCGGACATCGCTGTCGTTGATGACCAGGTGTTCGTATTTCGCTTCGGAGGCAAGGCGCGCAAGTTTGGCTACCTTGTCGTTGACGCCGTTGCGGCCAGAACCGTAAAGGATGCGGATTTCGCAATCCGGAAAGTCGCACTGCAGCTTCCCGATGACGCCGACGATGGGGTCTTCGCGATCACTGACGCAGAAAAGCAGCTCGAATTCGGGGTAATTCTGACGGCAAAGGCTGGCGAAGTTCTCATACGCATCGGGATCGATGCCGCGGATGGGTTTGAGATTGCTCACCGGCGGCAGGAAGCCGCTGTTGGCCGAGGGGCGCGGACGGCGGAAGAAGCGGACAGTCGCGAGGATCGTAATCAGGTAATAGATGAACGGAAATGTCGCGGCAAAAAGGATGAGAAACGGCGCGGCTTTCAACAGGCCTCCAGGCGGATGCGTGGAAATAGTAATTCTAACGTATGCTACAGTTTGGATAAGATCGTACGGACCGCGCCCCGACTCGCCCCAGGGGAAGTTTTTGAAAGGTTATAGACCAGTTTGTGCGGCATAGCCGGATTCACTCATCTCGATCGTGATCCAGGCGCAGCGCGAATCGAAAGCGCGGTAGCGTCACTCAAACATCGCGGCCCGGACCGCCAGGCAATTTACCATTCGCATCATGTCTCGCTGGGAGCGGCGAGATTGAAGATTCTCGATCTCGAAGGCGGCGATCAGCCGATGACGGGATCGGATGGCGACACGGTGATCGCGTTCAACGGCGAAATCTATAACCATCTCGATATCCGGCGCGAACTGGAAGCGCGCGGTCATGTGTTCCGATCGCACGCCGATACCGAAACGGTGCTCGAAGCGTTCATCGAATGGGATATCGAGTGCTTCGCGAAGCTGCGCGGGATGTTCGCGGTGGCTCTTTGGTCTGAATCGCGCAGGCGGCTGGTGATCGCGCGGGACCGGCTGGGGATCAAACCGCTCTATGTGACGCGGCGCGGCTCGCACGGGGAACGGAATATCGCATTCGGTTCCGAACTGAAGACGCTGTTTGTGGATCCGGAACTCGAGCGGCGGCTGGATCCGGCGGCGCTCGATTGCTATCTGGCGCTGAATTACGCGCCGGCGCCGTACTCGATGATCGAGGGCGTGGAGAAGCTGGAGCCGGGCGGCTGGCTCGAGTGGCGCTCCGGGGAAACGCGCTCCGGCACTTACTGGCGGCTGCCTTATTCGAAACCGCGGCAGCGCAAAGCCGGCGAGGCGGAAGAAGAACTGGACGCGCTGCTCGGCGACGCAGTGCGCGAACATCTTCTTTCCGATGTCCCTCTCGGAGTGTGGCTGAGCGGCGGACTCGATTCGTCAACGGTAGTCCACTATGCGGCGGCGGCATCGAGCCAGCCGCTGCGGACTTACTCGATTGCATTCGCCGGACGGAGCTTCGACGAATCGAAGTACATCCGGGAAGTCGCCGCGGCGTATGGGACGAAGCATGAGCAGCTGGATCTGAATCCGAACGAGGACCTTGCGGGAGCGGTTCAGGAATTCGCCGATTATGCCGACGAGCCGAACGCGGACGCGGGATCGCTGCCGGTGTGGTTTCTTTCGCGGATGACGAAGCGCAGTTCCACGGTTTCGCTGAGCGGCGAGGGAGCGGACGAGCTATTCGGCGGTTATCTGACTTACCAGGCGGATTCGCTGGCGCGCCACGCTCGGCGGCTTCCCCGCCCCGCGCGGCGCATGGCGGCGGCTGTGGCGAGACGCCTGCCGGCGTCGGACGAAAAGATCGGATTCGATTACATGCTGCAGCGCTTCACGGAAGGATCGCTGATGGATGCTGCGCGGGGGCATACTTACTGGAACGGCGCCTTTTCCGATCGGGCCAAGCGTGACGTAGTAAATGCCGGGCTGCCGTCTTCCCTTCACCGGCTGCTCGATTCGGTACGTTATCTGGGCGAAGATACCCGGAGTTACCTGTGGTTTGACCAGAAGTATTATCTGGCCGACGACATACTCGCGAAGGTTGACCGGATGAGCATGGCGCACTCGGTGGAAGTACGGCCGCCATTTCTGGATCATCGAATCGTGGAGTTCGCGGCGACGCTGCCGACGAGCGAAAAGACCGAAGGCAGCCGGCGGAAGATTGTGCTCAAATCGCTGATGCGCGGCAAACTGCCTGAAAGTGTGCTGCGGCGCGGCAAGCAGGGGCTGGATATTCCAGCTCATGAATGGCTGAGAGGTCCGCTGAAGGCGCTGATGATGGACACGCTCGCGTGGGGAGTGGATGAGCACGGCGAGTTCTTCAACAAGCGAGGGATTCTCGATCTGGCGCAGAAGCATATATCGCGTCAGGTGAATGCCGGGTATCAGCTTTGGGGACTTTTGATTCTCTTTCTTTGGATGAGGAGATGGCGAGTACAGTCGATATTCCGTTGCGAGTCGAGACGCCAGCACGCCGAAAGTTCTCTTTCGGTTTCCTGACCGTCTTCCTCTGCGCGGCGGCCATTTACTTTGCCTGCATCATTTCTCCCCCGTCGTTAATGGACGACGTGGACGCCGTGCAGGCGCAGATTGCCCGTAATATGTTGACGTCGGGCGATTTTGTGACCGCGCGTCTGGACGGTATTCCGTATCTCGAGAAAGCGCCGCTGGTTTACTGGCTGATCGCCGGAAGTTACAAAATATTCGGAGTACATGACTGGGCGGCGCGGATTCCGATCGCGCTGGCAGCGATCCTGCTGGCGCTGCTGACGGCGGCTTTCGGACGGTGGGCGTTCGGCGAACGGGCGGGAACTTTCGCGGGAATCGTGATTGCGACATGCGTGGGACTGTTTCTGTTTACCCGCATTCTGATTCCGGATGTGATGCTGACCGGCGCGATCACGCTCGCGATGTTCGGGTTTCTGCGAGCGCTCGATCCGGACGAACAACGGCCGCGGCTGTGGGCGTACCTGATGGCGGCGGCGATCGGGATCGGGCTGCTGCTGAAAAGTCTGATCGCGATTGTGTTTCCGGTGGGCGCGGCGCTGGCCTATCTGGCGATTACGCGGCGGATCGCGGACCGTGAGACATGGCGGCGACTGCGGCCGTTTACCGGCGCGCTGATCGCGATCGCGATTGCGGCTCCATGGCATATCTTCGCAATCCTGCGCAATCCACCTTACTTCGCATTTACCATGCGGAGCGTGCCGGGCGAATATCACGGATTTTTCTGGTTCTATTTCATCAACGAGCAGTTACTCCGCTTCCTGAACCTGAGGTATCCGCGGGACTATAACACCGTGCCGCGTCTGTGGTTCTGGTTATTCCATCTGATCTGGCTGTTTCCGTGGAGCGTATACTTTCCGGCGGCGTTCCGGCTTTCTTACCGGCCGGTGGACCGCGCCGGAAGAACCAGACTGCTGGCGTTGTGCTGGATTCTGGTGGTGCTGGTGTTCTTCAGCTTCTCCACCACTCAGGAATACTATTCGATGCCGTGCTATCCGGCGATGGCGCTGCTGCTCGGATCGGCGATGGCCGCCGGCGGCAAGTGGGTAGAGCGCGGGACGCGCACGCTGGGCGTAATCGCGGGACTGGCGGCGATTGCG
Organism: Bryobacterales bacterium; assembly: GCA_027450225.1. GTDB lineage: Bacteria > Acidobacteriota > Terriglobia > Bryobacterales > Bryobacteraceae > BOG-234. Next base: position 11,618 of record DAIDJK010000372.1, read on the forward strand.
GCGATTACGCTGGCGATCGAAGTGTGGAAGTATCCGACGCCGGGCGATATCTCGCAGGCGCTGAGTTCGAATCCGAATGCGTACACGTTGTCGCTCGGGCACATGCTGGATCTGACGATACCCTCATTCGCTTATTTGAAGATTCCGCTGCTGATTGCGGGCGCGGCGTTCCTGGCCGGGTTTCTGGGAACCATGCGGAGACGCGGCGTGACGGCGTTTGCCAGCGCGGCGGTGATGATGGCGCTGTTCTTCCAGGGAGCAAGGGCGGCGCTGGTGGTGTTCGATCCTTTCCTTTCGTCGAGGCCGCTGGCCGAGGCGTTGAACAAATCGCCCGGGGGACGGCTGATTGTGGATCATCATTACTACACTTACTCGTCGATCTTCTTCTACACGGGCCGGAATGCTCTGTTGCTGAACGGACGGATCAACAATCTGGTGTACGGGTCTTATGCGCCGGGCGCGCCGGACATTTTCATCAACGATGCGCAGTTTCGTGAGATATGGCAGCGGCCGGAGCGATGTTATCTGGTGGCCGACGAGGCGAGGCTGCCCGCGCTCGAATATCTGGTTGCGCCGGCGCCGCTGCGGGTAGTGAAGCTGAGCGGCGGGAAAATTCTTGTCGTGAACCGGGCGGATTAGTGACCGCGTATCCGCTCGCGAACCCGGAACGCAAAGGCGGCTGCTCAGACAACCGTCTTCGATTCAAAAAATGACAGGGGCCGAATTCCTGATGCGCACACTCGTGGCGAACGGAGTGGACGTGTGCTTTATGAATCCGGGGACGAGCGAAATGCGGTTTGTCGCGGCGCTCGATACGGTACCGGAGATGCGCGGGGTGCTGTGCCTGTTCGAGGGCGTGTGCGCCGGCGCGGCGGACGGCTATGCGCGCGTGAAGGGAACGCCGGCGTGCGCGCTGTTTCACCTGGGGCCGGGACTGGCGAACGGTCTCGCGAATCTGCATAATGCGCGGAAGGCCCGGTCGCCCGTGGTGGCGGTGGTCGGCGAGCATACGACAAGTCACCTGAGGTACGACGCGCCACTTTCGGCGGACATTGCGGCGTTTGCGCGTGCGGTATCGGATGAGGTGGCGGTGGTGCGGACGACGGGTGAGTTGGCCCAGGCGGCGACGCAGACAATTGCGGCTGCGGCGCGGCCGCCGGGGCGAGTGGCGGCAGTGATCGTACCGGCGGATATTTCATGGTCCGCCATTCAGGCGGCGATTCATCGCGTGAATGTTGTGCGGCCATCTGCTGTGGGCGATGCGCGCGTGGCTGACGCGGCGCGGCTGATAAAAGAGCCCGGGACGTGGATTCTGCTCGGCGGGACGGCAGTGAATGCGCAGGCGCTGCGATTTGCGGCGCGCATCGAGCAGGCGACAGGCGCGCGCGTGGCGATTGCGCGGAATGTGGCGAAGATCGCTTCCGGGCGAGGATTGTTTCAGCCGCCGCAGGTTCCTTATTTTCCGGAGCGGGCGCTCGAATTTTTCGCGGGAGCGCGGAATCTGATTCTGGTGGAATCGGAGGCGCCGGTTTCGTTCTTCGGGTATCCGGATTTGCCGGGAATCATGATTCCGGAATCGTGCGCGGTGTTTCCACTGGCGCGAAGAGCAGAAGATGGGACCGCCGCGCTCGAAGCCCTGGCGGAGCGGTGCGCTGGAGGCGTGGAAGCGCGCATCACCGATCCGGCGCCGGTAGCGTCGGAGCCGGGTGGGGGACTGACTGTAGACGACATCGGGATCACGCTGGCGCAATGGATGCCGGAAGGCGCGCTCCTGTCTGAAGAGGCGGTGAGTTCGGCGGCGGCGATATTGAAGTATTTGCGAGCAGCCGCGCCATTCGAGTGGATGCCGGTGACGGGAGGATCGATCGGGCAGGGATTGCCGGTGGCGGTGGGAGCGGCGATGGCGGCCCCGGGCCGGAAAGTGATTGCGCTTGAAGGCGACGGCAGCGGCATGTACACGCCGCAGGCGCTGTGGACGATGGCGCGGGAAAAACTCGATGTGCTGATTCTCATCATCGCCAACCGGCGTTATGCGATTCTCGATATCGAGATGCGGCGGGCGGGCGTGAAGGAGATCGGACCAGAGGCGGAAGCGATGATCGACATCGCCAATCCCGAGCTGCGGTGGACGGAGATTGCGCGTTCGATGAACGTGCCGGCGGCGAGGGTGGAGACGGTGGAGGATTTGCGCAAGCATCTGTGCGCCGGGCTGCGCGAACGCGGGCCGATGCTGATCGAAGCGGTGGTCTGAAGATGTACACGACGAGCACGGCGTTTCTCGAAGCGCTGGCCGAATGCGAAGTGCAGTATCTGTTCGCGAATTTCGGCAGCGACCATCCGCCGATTCTGGAGGCGCTGGCCGACCCGGCGAATGCGGGGAAGTTTCCGCGCGTGATCACGTGTCCGAGCGAGATGGTGGCGCTGAGCGCGGCGCATGGTTATGCGCAGGCTGCCGGGCGGGCGCAGGCGGTGC
>DAIDJK010000373.1 GCA_027450225.1 Bryobacterales bacterium
TCGCGTCTCCGGCGTCTCGATCCCGTGGTCCACCGAATTCCGCACCATGTGCGTCAGCGGATCGCTCAGCCCTTCCAGAATGGTTTTGTCGAGTTCGACATCGCCGCCCTCGAGCGTCAGTTGCACGTCCTTGCCGAGATCGCCCGCCAGATCCCGCACCAGGCGCGGGAACTTCGAAAACACCGTCGAGACTGGCCGCATGCGCGTCAGCGCCACCGCTTCCTGCAGTTCGGAAGTCACCAGGCTGACGCGATGCGCGCCGGCCCGGATGCCCTGTTCATCGCCCTTCCGCACCGCCTCGTTCAGCTGGTTCCGCCCCAGCACCAGCTCCCCGGCCAGCGTCATCAGCGAATCGAGCAGCCCCACGTTCAGCCGGATCGTCGTCTCCGCCGGCGCTGCCCCCGAGGTTGCCGTTTTTGAGATCGGCGCTGGCGCCGGAATATGCTCCGCCGTTGCCGTTTTTGAAACCCGCGCTGGCGCCGGAACATGCTCCACCGGAGCGGGAATCTGCTCCGCCGGTTCCATCTCCGCGCTCACGCATTCGGCCGGCGCCTCATCTTCCTGAAGCGCGCTGCCGCCTTCGATCTGGTACACCTGCTCCGGCGGCACGCCCGCCGTTTCCGCCACCGCGCCCGCGTGCAGATCGCTTCCGTAGAGAACGTGAAACAGCAGCGTGTTCGAGGGTTCCGCATCCAGCGTTCCCGCCGATTCCAGATCGAATTCCGACGCCAGCACCAGCCCCTTGCCGATCAGGCTCCCCAGCAGCTGCAGTGGCGTGCGTCCCTTTTTGTGCACATCGTGGATCAGGTCGATCTGGATCGAATAGAGACTGTTGCCACGCTCCCGGGACTGGTCGAGGTCGAACGCTTCCACCGCGAACGTCCTTCCGTTCTCCCCGCACGTCACGGCCGTAATCCGTTCCGTTGACGTCTTGCGCTGCGGGCTCAGATGCTCCTCCGCCACCCGGCTCAGCGCCGCCGTGAATTCCGCGATGTCCGCATCGTTGCTGCTCTGGTACTCCGCCAGCAGATTGCGCAGCTTGTCGAACGAGAGCAGAAGTATGCTCACGATCTCCGAATTCGGCTCGATCTGCCGCGACCGCACCAGATCGAGAACGTTCTCCGTTCGGTGCGCCAGCTCCCGGATCTGAACCAGATCGAAAAAGCCCGCTCCGCCCTTGATCGAATGCGCCGCCCGGAAAACCCGGTTCACCAGTTGCTCGTCGATGTCCGCGCCGCCCCGCTCGATTTCGAGCAGATCGGTCTCGATCGTCGCCAGGTGCTCGCGGCTCTCCGCCAGGTATTCCTGTATCAGTTCGTCATCGTTGCTGAAATCGCTCATCGATGCTCCTTAACTGCCGGACACCGTCATGTGCTGATGAATTCGCATCGCGCGCAGCAGCGAAAGTATGTCCTTCGACGCATTGATCACGTCCACCTTCCCTCCCGCTTTCGTCAGGCTGTTGTGTACCGCCACCAGCAGGCCGATTCCCGTGGAATCGATCATCTGCACCCCCGCCAGATCGAGCGTCATATTCCGCGTTCCGGCCGCCGCCAGTTCGCGCAGTTTGGCCCGCAGTTCCGGCACGCGCGAGGCCACCAGGTCGGTGTCCGGCCGCACCACAATCTCTGATTCCGTCATCTTCTCTGGGATCATTCCGTCGTTCCTTCTTCTGATGAGTTGAAATTCTTGATCAATGTGATTGCATTGCCCTGGCGGTTGAAACGGACGGCCCTGGCGTAATACTGCAGAATCGCGAACCCCCGGCCGCATGTCTTCACGCAGTCGGGCGATCGGCGCCGGCACAGTGCCCAGTCGAACCCCGGCCCTTCGTCCCGCACCGTCATCAGCAGCCGCCCCGGCTTCAGCCGCAAATGGCAGAACACCCGCTTCGCCGCGTCGTGCGCAGACCCGTGGATCACGGCGTTGTTCAGCAGTTCCCGCAGCAGCAACTCAACCTCGAACGCATTGAGTTCTCCGCCGAATTGCGTCTGCCATATCCGGAACCGCTCGCAATACTCGTCCACCGCCTCGAGGCTCGCCGGCATCTCGGCTCTCCAGTCGATTCGCCGCCCGGTCATGGCCGCACCTCGAACCCAAGCAGCAGCACGTCGTCGAGCGCCGTCTCCCGCGGGTACAGGGTCTCGGATGTAATCGCGCTCACCGCTTCCTTCAGCGGCGCTTCCTGATGCCGGATGCAGGCCTTCAGCAGGTGGGCGCTGCCCTGGTCGCGGTTTGCCCCCGGCTCCGTTTCAATCAGCCCGTCCGTGTAAAGAAAGAAGCGGTCTCCCGCCTGCACCCGGACCTCCCGGCAATGCAGCACCAGAGTGTGGAACAGGCCCACCGCGTCGCCTTCCCCGTGCACAACTTCGGCTTCGCCGTCCGCCTTCACCCGGATCATCGGAGGATGCCCCGCGCTGATCACCGACAGCGTCCGCGTTCGCAGGTTCAGCCGCGCATAGCACGCCGTCAGATACTGCTCTTCGCTCAGAACATGGCTCACCACGGAGTTGATGCCGCGCATCGTGTCTTCCGGCGAGTAGAGCGGCCCGGAATACTGCCGCAGCAGCGCCTTCAGCGCGGAGGTGATGAACGCCGCGCCCGCGCCGTGTCCGCTGACGTCGGCCACGAAATAGCCGAACACGTCGGGGTCGATCTTCACCACGTCATAGAAGTCCCCGCTCGCCTCCTCGAGCGGCAGATAGCAAACCTCGAAGTGCGCTTCGCACAGTTGTTCCGGCCTCACCAGAATCGACCGTTGCGCATGCCGCAGCGCCTCGATTCGCCTCTGGTTGCCGGACCGCGCCAGCCGGTTCACCTCCCGGATCCGCAGATGCACGCGCACCCGGGCAAGCAGCTCCTCGGGATGCACCGGCTTCGAAATGAAATCCACCGCCCCGATCTTCAGCCCTTTCACCCGGCTCCCCACGTCGTTCAGCGCCGACAGGAAGATCACCGGAATGTCGGCCGTCTCCGGGTCGGACTTCAGATGCGAACAGATCTCATAGCCGCTCTCGTCCGGCAGCACTGCGTCCAGAAGAATCAGATCCGGCTGCGCTTCGTGGCTCAACTCCAGTGCTTCGGCGCCGCTCGCCGCCCAGGAGACGCGAAATCCCTCCGCTTCCAGAGCATGCCCGATCAACTCCGCATTCAGCGGAAGATCGTCGACGATCAAAATCCCCGGCCTCATCGAACCGCGCGCACCCTCGTCTTCCGAACCCGTTTCACGCACGGCGCCCTTTATTGAACGTGCCCCCGCCGCGTTGTTCCTCTCATGGAAGTCGCCCCGTGGGGCATATGGAAATAGTTAAAAACAAACCACTTTTGCTTACACTCCAAACCACTCGCGCGTTATGCGGGCAGGCTGAATTCCGGCATGCGAATCGTAAAAGTACTTCCCTTTCCCGGCTCGCTCGCCACCGTGATGGAGCCGCCCATCATCTGGCAGAATCGCTGGCTGATCGAGAGTCCAAGGCCGGTGCCTCCATGCTTCCGCGTCGTCGAGGAATCCACCTGCGAGAACGCCCGGAACAGTTTCTTCATGTCGTCCGGCGCAATGCCCGGCCCCGTGTCGGTGACGGCGAAGCACACATACGTCCCGTCCTCCGCCTCGTCGCGGTTCACTTTCAGTGACACCTGCCCGTTTTCGGTGAACTTGCACGCGTTGCTCAGCAGATTCAGCAGGCTCTGCCGGAACCGCATCGCATCCACGTTCACCAGGTAGTCGTCTTCCGGCTGTTCGATCACCAGATGGTTGTGGTTCACCCCCGCCAGCGGCTGGATCGTCGGCGCCACGTCCGCGATCAGCGAACGCGCCGAGGCCGGCTCGGGCTGTATGTTCATCCGCCCCGCCTCGATCTTCGAAAGGTCCAGAATGTCGTTGATCAGCGCCAGCAGATGCTGCCCCGCGCGCTGGATGCAGCGCAGATCCGCCACCGCCGATTCGTTGCCCTCCGCCGCCGCGTCTTCCTGCAGCAGATCGCTGTAGCCCAGAATTGCGTTCAGCGGCGTCCGCAGTTCGTGGCTCATGTTCGCCAGAAACGCGCTCTTCGCCCGGTTCGATTCCTCCGCGGCTTCTTTGGCGTTCACCAGGTCCTGCTCCGCCAGAAGCCGCGCGGCGATCTCTTCGCGCAGTTCCGCCGTGCGCTCTTTCACCCTTTCCTCGAGTTCCGAATGGGCCCGCTCGAGCGCTGCGTCCCGCGTCTGAATCTGCCGCATCATCTCGTTGAACTTCTCCACCAGCAGCCCAAGCTCGTCCTGAGATGTGTGCCGCGCCCGGATGGAATAGTCGCGCGCCTCAGACACCCGGCTCGCCACCAGCGCCAACTCCAGCAGCGGACGCGAGATCAGCCGCTGCAGCCGCGCCGAAAGCGCCCCCGCGAACAGCAGCGCCAGCGCCAGCGCGCACGCCATGATGTAGCCCAGCTTGCGGATCTGGCTGTAAAGTTCATCCAGCCCCACGAAGACGATGAGCTGCCCCACCGCTTCTCCCTTCAGCCGCGCCGTCTGCGTCACAATCAGCTGCCCGCCGCTGAAGCGCGTTTCGGCCCGCCCCGGATGCGCCGGACACGGCGCGCTGCGCTCCGTGCGGTTGTACGCCGAAGCCAGAGCCCCATCGCCCCGGAACAGACACGCCGACGTAACCCGCGGCTCCGCCCGCAGCAGTCCCAGCGTCTCCCGCGCCGATTCGTTATCGTGAAACGCCAGCGCCGCCGCGCTGTTGTCCGCCAGCGTGCTCGCCAGCGTCGACATCTCGTGCTGCAGCGCATGCTGGTAAGCCGCGGAAAGATACAGCCACAACGCGCCCGCGAAAACCAGCAGCGCCAGCGACGCCACGCCCGTGCACAGCAGCACCAGCTTTCGCCGGATTTCCAGTTCGGAAAAGCGCGGCAGCCTCATTGCGCGGCCGCTTTCTTCAGCACCGCGATCTTCAGCAGCCTCGAACTGATCGCCAGCCCGGATCCCTGCGCCATATCCAGATCCACCAGAATCTGCACCCGGTCATCCTGCACCTGCAGATCGATCATGCCGCCCAGCGCGATGAAATCCTCGCTTTCCCCCACCGTCAGCACCGCGGACTTGCCGAGCGCCCGCAGCGCCCCTTCAATCCGCTTCCGGTCCGCTCCTCCGACGAACACAGACTTGCAGTCCTCCACTCCCGCCAGCCCCGAGAGCCGGCGCACGATAATCCGTCTCCCCGCCGCCGCCTTCGAACGCGCCAGTTCGTCCAGCGCGTGCGCCATCTCGTCGGAATCGATCACGCCCAGCACCAGCGGCGCCGCGCTCTCTTCCGCTTTCGCGCCCGGCCAGTCCACCAGGCGCAGAACGTTCAGATACATCGCTGCCTTGATTTCGTATTCGCCCGCCGCGTCCACCGCGGCGCGCGCCGGGCTCCCAATGCCGGCGCCCGCAAGCACCAGCGCCAGGGGAATGAGAAAACCTCTCATGGGCAGCACGCCTCGTGCGCATCCACCTTTAGAAACGCCAGATCACTCTCGCGAATGCGTTCCGCCGTAAATACGACGAAATCACGTAATCCTCGCCGACGAACTCCAGTTGACGGTTGTCGAAAAGATTCTGAACGCCCCCGCTGATTTCTCCACCCTCGCCGATCTTCCGCGCCACCCGCACATCCACCCGCGAGTACCCCGGCACGCGCCCTTCAATCGCCGTCACCCCGTACACCGACGAATCGAGGCTCCAGTGCCGGCTCACATCCCAGCTCGACCGCACATTCACCACGTGCTGCGGAGTCGCCCAGATCTGTCCCGGCGGCGTCGTCAGCGTCAGGCTCGGCGGCGCCCCGAAAGACGCGTCTTCCCACGCGTACGCCACCTGTACCCGCACATTGCGCCGCGGATTCCACGAACCCGATACTTCCAGCCCGTGGGTATTCGCCCCGCCGCTCCCCTGGTATGTCTCGGGCGCGATCACTTCCGGCCCGCCGGAGGTCATCAGGAAATAAGGAGTCTGGTTCACCGTCTGAATCAGGTTCGTGTAGTGATTGAAGAAACCCGCCAGATCGAAAGTGAAATGTTTTCCGATCTGCCTGCGATACCCCGCCTCGTACGCGATGAGCACCTCGCCCGGCAGATCGGGATTTCCCGTCAGCAGCCCCGAAACCGGAATCCCGTTCTGCGCCGGCAGCCCGAACGGAAGATCCAGATTCCGTTCCACCTCGGACGGCATTCTCACGGCTCGCGAAACAGCGCCCCACACGCTGTCTTTCTTGTCCGGAGTCCACAGCAGCCTCACCTGCGGCTGAACCTCGGGATGATTTTTCCCGTTGTAAGCAAAATCCTGGAGCCTCAGGCCACCCGTGATGGAAACTCGTCCCGGAACCAGCGCGAATTCGTCCTGAACGAATCCGCCCGCCAGACTCTCGTTGAAGTTTGACTGTTTCAGCAGCCCGATTCCGGCATCCCGCCAGAACCGGAAATCTCCGCCCCAGTTGAAATCGTTGCGGTTCCCGATCGCGAAATGCTGCTCGAAATCCACGTGCGTCGTGTACAGATTTCCCTGCGCGATCCACTCCGCCCGCCCTTCGTCCGTAAAGGACAGCTGCAGCGCGAAATCGGATTTGTCCAGACGCCGCTCCCATCGCGCCCGCACGAATCCGCCATTGAAGCGATAAGGGTTCACCGCGATCCTCCCGGAACGCAGCGGGAAAGCGGGGTCCATCGGCTCGTTGCCTCCGCCCCGGTAAAGCTGCCCATCCACCGTCAGCGTGTCGCGGTCGGAAAAGGTCCAGTCCAGCCTGCCTCCGCCCTGTCCGGAATTCCACCGGTCCGCCGCCGGGCTCCCGTTCGCCGTCAGCAGCGGCAGGTCTTCGGCAAACTGCGCATCCAGCCGGTACTGCAGGTTGTCGCCTTTGTGGCCCCCGTACCGTATGCCCGCCTGCGGCAGTTCCGATTGGCTTGCCACCGCCGATACCGTAAGCCCCTGCGTGTCCTTCGCGGTCTTCGTGATGATGCTGATGATCCCGTCCACCGCGTTCGCGCCCCACATCGTTGCGCCCGGTCCGCGAATCACTTCGATCCGCTCGATGTCGTCCACCGGAACCTGGTTCTGGTCCCAGAAGGTTCCCGAATAGAGGTCGTTGTAAATGCTCCGGCCATCCACCAGCACCAGAATTTTGTTCGCCACCCGGCTGTTGAATCCCCGCGCGCTGATCGCCCACGTGTTGGCCGTAATCTGCGCCACTTCGATTCCCGGCGCCATCCGCAGCGCTTCCGGCACGCACGTCGCGCCGGATCGCCGGATGTCGTCCGCCGTGATCACGTAAACCGCCGCCGCCACTTTCGATAGCTGCTGGTCTTTCCGCGCCACCGACGTTACTTCCACCCGGGTCAGCTCTTCGAGGCTCAGCGCCGCAAGCCCGTCATCCCCATCCGCGTTCCCCGCCGGCGCCGGCAACGCCCTTCCCGGCAGCGCCAGCAGCGCGATCCCCGCCATCGCGCAAACCCAATACCCTCCCCGCATCCCCATCCTCTTCACGAGCCGCTTTTCTCCCCATTTCTGCTCCGCCCCGGCGCTGCGAGCATCTCCGTCACGTCCTTCGATGGCACAGGCGGCGAGTAGAAGAACCCCTGCCCGTACCGGCAACCCTGATTGCGCAGGTACTCCGCCGCCAGCCGGTTCTCGATTCCCTCCGCGATCACCCCCAGCCCCAGGTTCTGCGCCATCGAAAGAATCGTCCGGATCAGCTCCTTCGATTCCGGATTGCTGTCGCCCAGCTCCCGCGTGAACGAGCGGTCGATCTTGATCGCGTCGAACGGCAGCCGGCTCAGATAACGCAGACACGAATAACCCGTTGCGAAATCGTCCAGCTTCAGGCCCACCCCGATTTCCTTCAGCGCGAACAGCATCTTCCGCGCTTCCTCCAGGTTTTCGAACAGCAGGCTTTCGGTCACCTCGATCTGCAGCCGCGCCGGCTCGAGTCCCGTCTCCGTCAGAATCTGCTGCAGCTGCGCCACGAACGCCGGGTCGCGAAACTGCACCGGGGAAACGTTCACCGATACGTCCAGATCCGTCAGGCTCGGAAACTGCTGCCGCCACTTCTGCATCTGGTCGCACGCCTCCGCCAGCACCCACAGCCCGATGTCGCGGATCGCGCCGCTCTCCTCGGCCAGCGTGATGAATTCGTCCGGCTTGATGACGCCGCGCTGCGGATGCTTCCACCGCAGCAGCGCTTCGAACCCCAGAATCTGGTCCGTGTCCAGATCCACCCGCGGCTGGTAATGGATCACGAACTGGCCCTTCGAAAGCGCCATCCGCAGGTCCCGTTCGAGTTCCAGCCGCGTCGTGGCCCGCTCCCGCATCGGCTCGTCGAAGATCGCCCAGCGCGCGCGCCCCCGCATCTTCGCCGCGTACATCGCCACGTCCGCGTCCCGGATCATTTCGGCCGCGTTCGCGTAGCTGGGCCGCGAAAGAACAATACCCGCGCTCGCCGAGGAAAAGAATTCCTGCCCTTCCAGCACGTACGGCGGCCGGAAAGTTCGCACCAGCCGCTCGCCCAGCGCGCTCGCCATGTTTGGCGTCGCCACGCCTTCAATGCACAGCGCAAACTCGTCCCCGCCCAGCCGCGCCACCACGCCGCTGCTCCCCACCACGCGCCGCAGCCGCTCGGCGAACTGGATCAGCAGCTGGTCCCCACCCGTGTGGCCCAGCGTGTCGTTCACCAGCTTGAACCGGTCCAGGTCGAGAAAGCAGATCGCAAACACGTAATTGGAATCCCGCCGGCAGCGCTCCACCGCCGCGCCCAGCCGCTCCTCGAACAGCAGGCGATTCGGCAGCTTCGTCAGCATGTCCACCGTTTTCGCCTCGGTCACGTCGCTCTGGGATCCAGCCATCCGCACCGGAGTTCCGCGTTCGTCTCTCACCGCCAGACCCCGCGCAACCATCCATCGGTAGTGGCCATCGGAGTGGCGTATCCGGTATTCCGCTTCGAAAAGCGGCGCCTCCTCCCGCAGGTGCGCGTCCATCGAACGCCGCAGACACGAAAGATCGTCCGCATGCACCTTCGCGAACCAGTCCTCCGGCGAACCGGCCGCGTCGCCTTCCGGCATCCCCATCATTTGTTTCCATCGCGGCGAATAGAAGATGCGGTTCGAAACCAGATCCCAGTCCCACAAGCCGCAGTTCGCCGCCCGCGCCGCAATCTCGTACAGCTCCTGGCTCTCACGTCGCGCCGCCTCGTTCTGCTTCCGGGACAGTTGCGCCCGAATCCGCGCCAGCGCCACCGTGAAATCGATCGGCTTCGTGATGTAGTCGTTCGCGCCCTGGTCGAGCGCTTCCGCCACGCGCCCGCTCTCGGTAACCGCGGTCACCATGATCACCGGCAGTTCCGACGCCGAGTACTTGTCCCGAACCTCCCGCAGAACCTCCGACCCCGATTTGCCCGGCATCATCTGATCCAGCAGAATCAGGTCGTAAGAAGTGCTGCCGACCTTCGTCAGCGCTTCCGCCCCGCCCGCCGCCACTTCCACCTGGAATCCGCACCGCTCCAGCCGCCGCGAAAGCAGCTGCCTGTTCATCTCCTCGTCGTCGACTACCAGGAGGAGTTCTTTATTGCTCATCGCTCTCCGCCCCACTGGCCACCCGGAATGTGTTCACTTTCCTCCCCACACGAAGAATCGGAGGGATGGCCCCAGGTCTGTAGAGGCAGATGCCGTTATCCGTGCTGTTTCAGGGCTGTGCCGTGAAATAGTCCGGCGAGGAGCCGGAATTTGTGGAAAAAGCCCGGCGCGCGGCCGGAATTTCTAATGTTTTCCTGAGGAATAAAGCGGAGCCGTCTGGCAATTCGCCCGCGTCATAAATGAATTGTCAGGCTTGTGAATTCCAGTTCGGCCCTTGCGGCCGTCCCCTCAATGCCGCGTGAACCGGTCGAAAACCGTAATCACGGGCAGCGCTTCCCCGTCCGCGCCGAACATGCCGCGCCGTTCCAGTTCTCCGGTCACCGCCGGTTCCCACCAGAACACCCCCGCGCCCAGACCGTCAGGCGTCTCCTGCACGATGCGGTTCACTTCGGCCAGAAAATCCCGCTGCCCCTCCGGGCTTTCCGGAAACGGTCCCGGCCGTTTCAGATACTCGCCCGGCTTCCAGTTGTAAGCCGTCTCCACCACGATGATCGGCTTGTGGTACTCCTGCGCCATGAAAATCAGGTTCTCCCGCAGATCGTTCAGGCTGCCGTGCCACCACGGGTAGTAGGATTGCCCGATCACATCGAATTCCACGCCACGCGCCAGCAGCTGGTCGAAGAACGCCTTCGTCTTCACCTTGTCCGCGCCCCGGTCGATGTGAATCATCGTCCGCGGCCTCGCATGGTTGCCCGCGCCGGCGTTCACGCCCGCCATCGCCGCCCGCAGCAGCCCCGCGAAGCTGTCCCGGTTCTGCGGCAGCCTGCCGTCCGGCCACATCATCCCGTTCGTGATCTCGTTGCCCACCTGCACCATGTCCGGCAGCGCCCCCGCGTCGCGAAACGCCGCCATCGTGTCGCGCGTGTACGCGAATACCGCATCCTCCAGTTGCGCATGCGTCATCCCCGCCCATGCTTTCGGCGTGTACTGCTTCCCTGGATCGGCCCACGTGTCGGAATAGTGATAATCCAGCAGAAATCGGAATCCCAGCTGTTTCGCGGCCTTCGCCTCCGCAATCGTATATGCCAGTCCGTTCGGCAGCTCCGCCGGCGTATGGAACAGCCGCAGCCGGATCCAGTTGTATCCGTGGTCTTTGAAAATCTGCAGCCCCGGTTCCGCTTTGCCGCCGTCCCGGAACTGCCTGCCGCCGTCTTCGGCCTGCTTCAGGAAGGACAAATCGGCCCCGATCGCGTAGTCCGCCGCGCGCGCAGCCGGCGCGGGCAGGAATGAGATTGCGATCAGAACCGGCAACATCGGTCTCATAAGCAAAATCATCCCGCCCCCGCGTCGAATCAGAACGTAATCCGCGCCACCAGCTGTCCGTTTCGCGGATAGTAAGGAGCCGGCGCCGTCGCCGTCGGGTTCACGTAGCCCCAGCCCGACGTCGGGGCGCCCGCCGAATTGAACGCCTGCGGATTCGTCGGCGCCAGCGTGCTCGGATTCGCCAGATACACGCGGTTGAAAATGTTGAAGAATTCCGCGCGAATCTGCAGCGTCGTCTTCTCCGTCACCCGGAACGTCCGCCCCAGGCTCATCTGCTCGTCCGGACGCCGCTGATACCGGAAATCGGAATAATACGGCGCCGCCGTCCCCCACGTCCCCGCCGCCGGATTCGCCCACGCCGCCGGATTCCACGCGAACTGCCGGTTCGGATCGATGCCGCTGTTCGGGTTCGCCAGATACAGCGGCTGCCCCGCCACCCGGTCCATCAGAGTGTTCTGATAAAGCAGCGAACTCTGGTTGGTCGTCGCCGTGGGCGTCGGAATCGGCAGCCCGCTTCCATACGAGAGAATGCCCCCGAACACCCATCCCGATTCGATCGCCCGCACGAATTTGTTGCCCGATACCGTCGGAATATCGTACGTGAATCCCACGTTGAATACGAACGGCTCGTCGTAGCTCGCAATCGATTTGTTCACGCCCCGGTTGAACACGTTGTTCACCGTCCCGCCCGGGTTCGCTTCCGCCTTCGACCATGTGAACGCCGCGTTCACCGTCAGCCCGTGCGAATAGCGCTTGGTCAGTTTCGATTGCAGCGATTCGTACCAGCTGTCGTCCAGCGGCGCCCACACCAGCGGAATGTTGCCGAACTGCGGATACGGCCGCAGCGCCTGCGCCAGCGTCGCCGTCAGCGGATACCCCGCATACGGCAGGTTGAACCCGTTGGCCTGCGGGATTCCGGACTTGAACGTCGATAGCAGCAGGTTCTGCCCCGCCTGCGTCGCCGGATTGATCCCGTGCGCCGTCAGCGTCGCCGGATTGATCGCATTCAGATTCACCAGCGTATTGCTGGCGAAGATGCCGCTCGGCTGGCTGATCCATGCCCCGCGGTTTCCCACCCAGTTCGCTTCCAGCATCAGGTTGCTCGAAAGCTCGCGCTGCAGCCCCACGCTCCACTGCATAATGCGCGGCGGCCGCCCGTCATTCGGATCGATGAAGTAATTGGGCGAGTTCAGCTGCCCCGGATAAGGCACCAGCCCCGGATTCAGCGAAGCCGTATAGAGCTGCGAATGGTCGTACTGCAGCCCCTGGCTCAGAATCGCGCCCGCCGCTCCGAACTGCGGGTTCGTGAACGCGATCGAGTTGAATCCCACTCCCAGCAGCGCGCCATTGGTGATGTAGAAATAGGTGGGCACCTGGCCGTAGCTCACGCCCCAGCCCGCGCGCAGCACCGTCTTCGAATCGATCTGATAGGCCAGTCCCAGCCGCGGCGCAATCGCGTAAGGATAGGCGTGCGAGAACGTGCAGTTGCACCGCCCCGGCCCATAGCCTTCGTAAACCAGCGCGCCCGGCAGATCGCCCGCCGAAGGATTCGGAATCGTCGGCCCGAACATGCTCGTCCGGTAGTGGATTTCATGTCCTTCCGTCTGCCAGTCCCACCGCAGCCCGTAGTCGAGCGTCAGCTTCGGCGTCAGCTTCCACGTGTCCTGCAGGAACAGGCCCCATGCCGGCTTGCGCCATTGCGGGTCCTGCACCGCGTTCACGTTCGCGTTGTCCACCTGGCCCAGCAGGAAGCTCGCATAGGCGAACCCGATCGTCTGCCCGCCAATCGAGGACGTCTGCAGATACGGCAGCCCCGTCTCGTTCGGGCTGAAGTTCAGCACGCCCTGCGCCCCGCGTGAATTGCGGTCCGTCCAGCTGTCCAGCCGGTACTCCGCCCCGCCCTTGATCGTGTGGTTGCCGTGTACCCATGTCGCCGTCGAGTTCGCCGTCAGCCCGTCGTCGAAGTAGCTGTTCGCGTTCGTCGGCCCGAAGTTCAGGCTCGAACCCGCGCCCAGCGCCGCGCCCGTGAATCC
Organism: Bryobacterales bacterium; assembly: GCA_027450225.1. GTDB lineage: Bacteria > Acidobacteriota > Terriglobia > Bryobacterales > Bryobacteraceae > BOG-234. Next base: position 12,935 of record DAIDJK010000373.1, read on the forward strand.
CGCGATTCGCGGGAATCCACCGGGATTCGTCGCGCTCCCCACAAACCCCAGTTGCCCCGCCGCGTCATAGTTCAGCACCTGCGGCGGCGAGCTGTCCGGATTATGGAACCGCTGGAATCCCACGCCCGCATGCCACAGAACCGTCGGCGTAATCGACCGGTCGTAGTTCAGCCGCGTCGTGATCCCGTAGATCGCCTGCACCCGCACCACGCTCAGCGGATAGGGAATCGCGTCCGGAGACGTCAGCTGGTGCGTCGTCTGGTCGGAGAAGTAGAACGAAAGCTTCGAGTTGTCGGGCAGAATCTGGTCAATCTTGAAGGCCGGAATCTCCTGCCGGTGATAGTTGCCCGCCACCTGCGCCCAGTTGTTCACCAGCGCTCCGTTGCTCGGCTGCGGAATCAGGTTCTGGATCTTCACCGCCACCGGATCGAAGCGGCTCTGCGGAATCGTGTTGTTCACGAACGGCGTCGTCACCAGTTGTCCATTCACCGTCCGTACCGACGCCGGATCGTAGATCTCGTTCGCCAGAATCGGATTCCCCGCCGGGTCCACGCCCACCTGCTTGCCGAGGATCTGGCTGAAGTTGCCGCCGCGCATCGCCGCAGTCGGCAGCGTCTGGAAGGAGCCCGCCGTGTTCACCGTGTTCCGGTAAACCTCGATGTTGAAGAAGAAGAATGTCTTGTCTTTGCCGTTGTAGAGTTTCGGAATCACCACCGGCCCGCCCACCGTGCCCCCGAAGTCGTTCTTGCGGCTCCGCGGATCGGCGTGCGTGAAGGGCGTCGAAGCGTTCATCGCCTCGTTTGTCAGATACTCATAGGCCGTTCCATGCAGCTGGTTGGTGCCGGATTTCGTCGTGAAGTTATACAGCCCCCCGCCGATCTGTCCGTACTCCGCCGCGAAATTGCTCGTCTGCAGCGAGAACTCCTGGATCATGTCCACCGACGGCTGCGCCACGGTCGATGTCCACCCGATATCGTTCTGGCTCGTCGCGTCCTGCCCGTCCACCTGAACCCGGAACGTATTCGCCTGCAGGCCGTTCACATTCGCCGTGTCTCCGCTGGCGTTGTTGGCCACGCCCGGCGAAAGCACGTTGAACATGTACGGGCTGCGGATGGACCCCGTGCTGCTGCCGCCGCCGCCGAAGTTCAGCGGCAGGTCGTTCATCCGCTCATCGGTCACGTTGGTGCTCTGCTGCGCGTTCTCCGTCTGCAGCAGCGGCGCTTCGCTCGTGATCGTGATCGATTCCGTTGTCGAGCCCACGTCCAGCTTCACGTCGATGCGCGCCACCTGGGCCACCTGCACTTCAATCCCGTTCTGCGTAAATTTCTTGAAGCCCGCCGCTTCCACGGACACGCTGTACTGTCCCGCCGGCAGCGATGGAATCGTGTAATTGCCAGTGCCGGTAGTCACGGTTTTGAATGTGGCCCCGGTATCCGTGCTTGTGGCCACTACGGAGGCGTTCGGCACCACCGCCCCGGCCGGATCCGACACCGTACCTGTTATGGTTCCGCGATCGTTCTGCGCCAGCAGATACGACGCACAGCAGAACAGCGCGACCAAAGCGCTCCTGAAACGCATTCGTCCCCCCTTGAAAGAACCTGCCCTGAGAAGATTCTGGAGTCGAAAACTATCAAAGTTCGCCCGGCCGAGTCACCAGGCTTAAGGTTGGCTTTTTCCGATTTACCGCCTCGCATCACCCCTGCTGACCGGTGTAAAACGCTTACCTCGCAGCGCGGCCAATTTTAGATACCAGCAATTCAGGCGCGGATCACGCCACGGCCTGGTACAGCGACGAAGGCACCTGCGGCTGGCTCGGGCCTGTATAGCCCGCCAATATGTCTGCTCCGTTTCAATGGCGGGCGGGCGCTTTGCCAGTATCGGGAGGCTCAAGCGGTAACATGGAGCCCTGTAGCACGCCGTCAGTGGTAAAGACGTTCAGTCCAAATCTCCGACGATCAGAACCGAGGATCTGGATTCCCCAGGCCCCGCGATCGTGTCCGTCTTGATAGTCGCCGAAGCGTGAATACCCGACCCGTACCTGGTCTGGATTACTCGCGCTCGAAAAAATAAGCACACCCTGGGCCCTCTCGTTCGTCTCAAGAGCTACAGACGGCGCCCCTGCGCGATTACTGAGAACGAGAGCGCCATACACCTTACCGGCCGCATCGCGATCTGACTCTCCTCCAGCGGACAACATAATGACGGGCTTCTGATCATTCGAACGCATCAGGAGAGAAACAGCACCGCTGCTGTCAACACCCAGAATCGCTCGAACCTGCCCCCGCTGATCGGCAACCTCCAACCGCTGTACGCGCAAAGTCGTTTTCTGGCGGGCTTGAAACAGAGCTACCGTAGCTCCTCCCACAAGACTGCTCAGGAGGCACGCTAATACCATCGTTATCCATCGCGTCATTTGGCTTATCCTGCTCCTATCGACAGCCGCGAAGAACCCACGTTGTTTTCCATCACTGTTCCGCACGCCTGTGACGCTTTGCGTCCTGCTGGGATCGTGCCTTCCATTGTCGAAGGTTCAGCGGCATCGTGGGTTTTCTTTTTAGCCGCTAACGCTTCATGTTTTCCATGAAGCGCGCTGGACGGGCAAAGATGATCAAGTGACCTGGCAAAGGATCTTTCACCACTTCGCTGCAGCTATTTGGCGTAACAACCCCCCAGACATTGCAACGGGAAGCCGATGCAGAATTGATTCGCTCATTAGCATGGCCCCCGATCTCATTGAAACCATTCTCTGATAAGTGTTAAACCGCCCCTGAATGTCAGGATCAGTAAGTCCGGAAACATTATGAAAGATTTCGTGTAAAACAACCGCTAAGTTCTCAACCCGGCGCTTCCGCTCCGAACGCAGACGCAAATACCAACTCTCCGCGAGCCCCTTCTTCTGCCCGGCAGCGTCAGCGCAGCTGGTCCAGCAACTGGCGGGCGGCCGGAAACTCCGGCGTGAACCGGAGCGCTTTGCCGAGTACCTCGCGCGCTTCGTCGCGTTCCCCGCGGCGGATCAGCGCCATCGCCAGGTCCACCCGAACCAGCGGCAGCGCCGGACTGATCTCGAGCGCCCGCCGCCACAGTCGAATCGCTTCCGCAATCTCGCCGCGCTCCATCGCATACGCCCCCAGCGCCGCCGGCGCGCCCGATTGCCCCGGGTCGATTCGCATCAGCTCGCGGTAGAGCGGTATCGCCTTCCCGTCCTCGCCCCGCTGCCGGTACAGGTCGGCCAGATACGCAATCGCCTGAGGATCGTCCGGATGGCTTCGATTGGCGGATTCGAGAAGTCCGAACGCGCGCTCCCGGTATGTGGCATTCTGCTCGCGCGCCCCCAGAATCGCGTAGGCAAGCCCCAGGTCGCGCGCACCTGGGCTTCTCTCCCCGAACGCGGCAAGCGGCGCGTCACGGTTCACCGTTCCCCCGCCCGCGTCCTCGTTCCGCGGCCGCCGCGGGATCGAATGGTCCGTGAAAACCACGTGCGCCGCATCGCTCACCCGCCTTCGCGGCATGTGGCACGCAATGCAGTTGTCCGCCTGCGCCGCCCGCCGCGCCGGCTTCTCCGGGCAGGCGGATTCGGCATGGCACGTGAGGCATTTGGAGCGGTACCATGCGGCCTTTTCCGCCTCCGCCGGCTGCCGGTGCGCATCGTGGCAGGACCCGCACCAGAGCTTCTCTCCGCTGGCTCGCCGGCACGCGCTCATCGCCAGATTCTCCACATGGCTGGTCACCGTCATCCGCGCCGGCGAACTCTCGCGCGAGAACGCCACCGCATAATCCGCGAACTTCTGGCCCGCCGTGAACTCCGCCATATCCCCCCGCGGCACGCGCACTTCGCCCGAAAGATGGCATTGTTCGCAAACGCTGTCGCGCCGCTCCGCATCCAGCCGCGCCGGGTTCACGATGTCTTCCCGCCTTCCCGTCCGCGCATGAACGCTGCCCGCGCCGTGACAGCGCTCGCATCCCGCGCCGCCCTCCAGAAACGGCGGACTCGCATAGCCGTTCTGTGTGCCCGCCACAGGCTGCACTCCGGTCGCATGGCATTCGAGGCATCCCGGCGCCACTGCCCGCGCAAAATACGGAGACGCGTATCTCTCGTATCCCGGCGCCAGGCCCCATTCGCCGCGCCGCACGTAAAACGCGACCGGCGCTTCGTACAGGAATCCGCCGGTCTCCGTCAGATAACTCCGGGCCACCGAGCCGGAACCTACGAAGTAACTCAGCTTCGTCCCGGCCGTCATCCCGTTCGCTTTGTAAGCCCGCACCGCCAGCTCACCCGCGCGTGAGGACACTTCGTAAGTCCACACGCCGCGCCCGTCGCGGAATTCGTGCCGGAAATCTTTCTGGTGAAGATCGCCCGTGGCTCCGCTGGTGCGAGCCATTCCCGTCTTCGCCCAGCTTTCAAAGATCGCGCGATGGCACGGTTCGCACGCCCCGCTGCCAATCCAGCGCGGCGTCTCTCCAGGCAGCGTCTGCGCCAGAAGCGCAATAATCAGGGCCGTCCGCATCGGCTGGAAAGAGCCAGTCTACTGCGTCGGCCCTGTCTTTCCTACCGCCTCACCATGTGCTGGATCGCGATCGACAGCGCCAGTCCGCCCAGCGCCGTCACCACCTGCGGATGCTGCGAATAGAAATGCGCCACTTCATCCACCACGCCCGGGTTTCCGTTTTGCGCCCGTTCCGCCAGTTGCTGCACCGTGTTCGGTGGAACCTGCGCCGCCTGCTGCGGATTCACCGCCGCGCCGGACACTCCGCCCAGCAGTCCGGACAGCGCTCCCGGTCCGGCCGATCCGAGCAGGCGCGTCAGCAGCCCCGCCTTCTGTTCCGGATTCGAGTGCGTGAACAGGTTCATCACCATCTCCGGAAACGATGGCGTCTGGTTCGATCGGAACGCCTCCGCGATTCCCTGCCCCGTGGTCTGCGGCGGCGCCTGTTGCGCCGCCTGCTGGAAGGTCTGCTCCGGATTCGGCACGGACGGCGCCTGCGCTGTGCCCGCGCCGCTTCCCGCCTGCATCAGGTCCCGTATTGCGTCACTCCAGTCCATCGCCCTTACTCCGGAATCACCAGCTCTTCGCCCGGCCGAATCCGGTTCGGGTCGGAGATCTTGTCACGGTTGGCGTTGAAGATCTTCTCGTACTGGCTGGCGTCGCCGTAGTACTCGCGGCTGATCTTCGAAAGCGAATCGCCCGCCTTCACGGTGTAGGTGCGTGTGTTCTGCTGCCCGCCGGTCGCACTCGCCCCCGCGGTCTGTGTTTTGGGCGCCTGCTGCGCCGCGTTGCCGCTCACGGTAATGTCGGCAATCAGGTCGGAGTAAGTCGGGTCCACCAGCTTGATCTGGTCCCATATCCTGTTCTTCGCTTCCTCGGACGGAGCCTCGGCGCGCAGGAAGAGTTTGTCGCCCTGCATGTTCAGGTTCTCCAGATGCACCTGCTGCTGTGGCATCGCATTCACTACGGATTGATACTTCTGCTTCAGCTGATCGAATTTATCGGCCATGTCCGTAAAGGGTGCAATGGCTCGGCCAGCGTGAGTCAGAACCCGAAGGAGGCCCGCACAATCAGCCACGCCGCCCCGGCCACCCATCCCAGCAGCGCTTCGTATTCCCTGTTCTTCCGGTATTGCGCCAGCGAGAAGCGCTGCGCGCCGAACGTCTCCGGCCAGCGCGGGAAGATCAGCGGGACGCGCGCCGCATACCCGTTATACCCCGGCAGGATCTCCGAGAGGTGCTGTTCTTCCAGCTCAATGGCGGGTAAATAGACCAGAAGAAATACCGCGCTGAACAGCGCCGCAAGCCATACGCTCCTCGCCGCCAGCGCGAACCCGAGCGCGGTGAGGAACGTGCCCAAATAAAGTGGATTGCGCGTGAACGCATAAGGCCCCGCGACCGCGAGCTGCTGGTTTTTGCGCAGATGGCCCGCCGCCCAGGCGCGCAGCGCCAGTCCTCCGAGCGAGACCGGCAGCCCGGCCGCCAGCGAGCGCGCGTCCGGATGCGAGAAATACGCGAACGCCGCCACCATCGCGAACCCCAGAAACACCCGCAGCCGCGCCACGGTATCCGCGTAGCGCTTGGGAAAGATATGGCGGCGCATCAGGCGATAACGGGCCGCGCGATGCTCGCCCATTTACGTTCCAGCGCGGCCATCACGATCTCCGGGCGAATCGCCCGCATCGAATCGTCAATCGTGGTTCCGCGCCTGTGCGTGGTTTTCGCCCCAGGCATCCGGAACACTTCGAAATCGCCTCCGTAAGGGCCGTTGCGCGCCGGGTCGGTGGGGCCGAAGATCGCCACGCCGGATTTGCCCAGCGCCGCCGCCAGATGCAGTGGTCCGCTGTCCACGCCGATCACCAGTGACGCCCGCCGCGTCGCCTCCACGAGGCCCGCCACTCCGCTCTCGTGCGCCAGCGTTCCCGCCACCTCCGGAACCCGGCCAGGCGCGCCGTTCAGCACCAG
>DAIDJK010000374.1 GCA_027450225.1 Bryobacterales bacterium
CGGGTCGTCATTCGAAATGTGTACCGGACCGCGCCGCACCGGGAAGTGCGCCGGCTCGCTGCCGGAGGCCGCCGCCGGAGTCGTCTCCGTTCCCGTCGGTTGCGCCATCACCGGCCGCTGATAAGGCTCTCCGCTCACCGGCGGGCGTTTGTAGGCATAGGACCTCACTGTTCCGCGCCGCATCGGAATTCCCGGTCCGCCGGGATGGGCCAGCGTCTCGTCTTCCACGATTTCGGTTTCAAGAACGTGGCTCTGCATGTTCGAATCCGAAGGATACGGATGCGGGTTCGCATACGCGCCCGTCCATCCCGAAGCGCGCCACGCATCGGCTTCCGCTTTCAGATCGCGCGCGCCATTCTCCTCCATCACGCGCGTGGCCTCGGGTTCCATCGGATCGTTCACATGAGCAGCCACCACCACGCCGCCGCGCCGCACCGCTTCTTCATAGAGCGGCGCCTCTTCGTGCGAAACGCCCATGTTGGTGAAGGCTCCGATCAGCCCTCCGGCCGCCGCGCCCACGCCAAGTCCGGTAAGCACGGTGGCCAGTGCGCCGCCCGCGATAATCGGCCCCACCCCGGGGATGGCCAGCGCAATCAACCCGGCCACGATTCCCACTCCGCCGCCGAACGAAGCCGCCGATGCCGCCGCCGCTCCGGTGCTCGCCGGTTTCTTCACGTACTCGTCATGCCTGCCGGCTTCATTGCCGGCAATCACGCTGATCTCGTCCTTGTCGATTCCGATCTCTTCCAGCTCGCGGGCAACCCGCTCGGCTTCTCCCATCGAGGGGAAGGCGCCGACTATTGTCCTCATGGATACCTCCGGCAATCAACAAGCACTCGCGGGGCCAGCCCGCCACGCAAAAAAGGAAGCAGCGCGCTCCCGCGTGGAAAAATTAATACTTGGCCCGTATTCTCGCCATCGAAAGCTCCTGCGATGAGACCGCCGCCGCCATCGTCGGCGACGAAACGCACGTACTCTCGTCCGTCGTAGCCAGCCAGCTCTCCGTTCACGGCAAGTACGGCGGCGTGGTGCCGGAGCTGGCGTCCCGCGAGCACCTTCGCGCCATTGTGCCCGTGGTGGATGAAGCGCTGGCGCAGGCTGCGCTCCGCTGGCGGGATCTCGATGCCGTCGCCGCCACTTACGGACCAGGCCTCGCCGGTTCTCTGCTGGTGGGGCTCACTTACGCCAAAGCCGCGGCGTTCGCGGCCGGCATCCCGCTCATCGCCGTCAACCACATCGAGGGCCATATCCACGCCGTCATCCTCGAAGCGCGGCAGCGCGGCGAACCGGTGGCGCTGCCCGCGCTCGCGCTTGTGGTCAGCGGCGGCCACACGCATCTCTTCGAAGTTCGCCGCGACGGCTCTTACGCGCGGCTCGGCCGCACCCGTGACGACGCCGCGGGAGAAGCGTTCGACAAAGTCGCGAAGCTGCTGGGTTTCGGCTATCCCGGCGGACCCGTTATCGACCGCATCGCGCGCCATGGCAATCCCGAAGCCATTCGTTTCACCATCGCGAAGATGAAAGGCAACGCGCTCGATTTCAGCTTCAGCGGCCTCAAGACCGCCGTTCTCCGCTGGGTGGAAAATAACCATCTCGACGCCGAAATCGCCGCCCGCCGCGAGCTGCTCCAGCGCAATCCGGCCCCCTCGAATGACGAATGGCTGGAAGTCACGCCTCCGCGCACCCGGGATCTGATCGCCAGTTTCCAGCGAACGGTTGTGAATGAGCTCGTCGGACACGCCATCGCCGCGGCGGATCAGGTGGAAGGCGTCAGCTCGCTGATCGTCTCCGGCGGCGTCGCCTGCAATTCCGCGCTCCGCGGAGCCGCCACGGCTCGCGCCATCGGTCTGCCCGTCCACTTCCCTTCCCCCGGTCTTTCCACCGACAATGCGGTCATGATCGCCGCCGCCGCATTCCCGAAATTCAGGCGCGGTGAGTTCGCCCCGCTCACGCTCGCCGCGGAACCCAATCTGCAATTGGCCGGACACCCGTGATGCTCTACGTCAGCCGCACGCCCGCGCCGCCGCTCGATCCCTTTGTCGAGTCCATCTGGTTTTGTGAAATCGATCCGCGTCCCTTCGCGCTCGAACGCGTTCTGCCGAGCGGCGCCGCGCAGCTCATCGTCAATCTCAAAGAGGACCAGACCCGCATCTATCGCACGGCGCCGAACGGCTGCGCCGTCTCCACATGTTCCGGCGCGGTGCTTTCGGGAGCGGCATCGAAATATGCCGTCATCGACACCGCCGAACAGGAGTGCGTGGCCGGCGTGGCGTTCCGGCCCGGCGGCGCCATCGCCTTCTTTCCCCAGCCGGCGCACGAACTCACCAATGCCGATACCCCTCTCGAATTTCTCTGGGGCCGCTCGCGCGCCCTTGAATTGCGCGACGCCCTTCTCGAAGCCGGCAGCCCTCAACACCGCCTGGACGTTCTCGAGCGCGCCCTGCTGCGCGCCTTCAACCGCCGTGAGATTCATCCCGCCGTCGGACTGGCTCTGGATTTTTTCGCCGAACGCCCCGGCATCGCCCGGGTCGGCGCCGTCGCAGACCGCACTGGCTTGAGCGCCAGGCGATTCATAGACTGCTTCAAATCCTCCGTCGGACTCGCCCCGAAACAGTACTGCCGCATTCTGCGCTTCCAGCAGGCTCTCGCTCACGCCGAACACGGCCGCCTCGTCGACTGGACCCGCATCGCGCTCGATTGCGGCTACTTCGATCAGGCCCACTTCATCCACGATTTCCGCGCTTTTTCCGGCATCACGCCCACCGTCTATGGCGCCGCCCGCACGCAGTTCCGCAATCACGTCAATTTTTTACAATCGGACGCCGCCTTCCATCTGGCATGATGCGGCCATGCCCGATACAACCGACCACTATCGAACCGTCACCCCCTATCTCGTCGTTCCCGATGCCGGCGCCGAACTGAAATTCCTCGAAGCCGCCTTCGGGGCAAACATCCTGATGTGTCAGCGGCACCCCGACAATTCCGTGCAGCACGCCGAAATCCGCATTGGCGATTCGCTCGTCATGCTCGGCCAGGCCGGCGGGCAGTGGAGCGCCAAGCCCGCCGCGCTCTATCTTTGGGTGCAGGACGTCGACCAGACCTATTCGAAAGCGCTCGCCGCCGGCGCGGCGTCGGAAAGCGCTCCGGAGGACAAGCCGTATGGCCATCGCAATGCCGGAGTCATGGATTCGTGCGGAATCACATGGTGGATCGGATCTCCGGTAAAACAAAATGCGTAGATACTGGACGAGATGACAAACGCCGCCCGCGGTCTTCTGCTCGCTTTTCCCACTCTGTCGATCGCGCTGCCCGCTCAGCCCATCCCTTCCGCACGCGAGATCGACACCGCCGTGGCCGGAATCATGAAGCACACGGGCTCGAACGGCATGGACCCGATCCCGTCTTCCCCGCATCGACGGGCCAATATGTTTTCCGAGTCGGTGGAACTCCCGTCGGGGCTATAAAGCAGAATCCGCATATCAACCTCTGGCCGCCATCGGGGTGGTTCAAGTGATAGGCCCCTTTTAGATAGGCGACAAGGTGAAACAGCAATTATCGGCACAACAGGCGGCCGACGTAATCGAACGTTTCCTGCGCGGAAGAGAAACCTATCCCCAGGAATGGAATGACTTTGTTGAGGGCGCCAAAGTGGACCCGGTTGTAGAGCCGTACAGGAGAAGGTGCTATGTACTCGATCCGCTTGTCAACCGACCAGGGGAGCCTGAGCCAGGCGCAGTTAACGAACTGAAGGAAATCGCGTCAACGCTGCGCAATATGTTGATCACCGATTAGCAGAAGTGCCTTATCGCCTGCACCGCGCCGCTCAACGCCGCTCTCGAATCACTGAGAGCCTGCGATGCCGAGTTCATTAGGGCCTTTGTCCTCGTTCGCAGATACAATATCCCTCGGGACGGACGGTGAATTTTCTGCCGGACAGCGCGGGGCTGGTACAGACCGTGCAGAATGCGGCGAACGGTCTGAATTATGCGCGGCTATGGGCGGCTTTCCGTCAGCGGCTGTTCTGAAAATTAGATGGATACAATTCAGCGATTCCTCGTCCCTTTCGTCATGGGAACCCTTGGACTCGCGGCAATCGTTGGTGGTCTGTTTGGAATCGATTTCCATTGGAAGCCGCTTGGCAGTAATCAGCTTGGCCCTCGAATGCCTGCATGGTTCGCGAGACCCTTTTTCGTATTGCTTGGGGTTGCGTTCTTATCGGCGGCAGTCGTTTTGTGGTCCCAAAGCTAAGCCTTTGAGGTGATTTTACGCAGCTTCCCGGCGGCAACGTTAGAAATCACTGGCGCCTCTCATTGTGCACCAAGCGTACAACCGTTTGTGCACGACCCCCTGAATAAACAAGTTGAGAACTATCATGGGTGAATCCAACCACGGGGATCGTACGGATGTATTCGAAAGCGCTCGCCGCCGGCGCGGCGTCGGAAAGCGCTCCTGAGGACAAACCATATGGCCATCGCAATGCCGGAGTCGTCGATTCATGCGGAATTACATGGTGGATTGGATCTCCGGTCAAAGAACATGCGTAGATACTGGACGAGATGACAAACGCCGCCCGCGCTCTTCTGCTCGCTTTGCCTGTTCTGTCGATCGCGCTGCCCGCTCAGCCCATCCCGTCCGCACGCGAAATCGACACCGCCGTGGCCGGAGTCATGAAGCGAACGGGCGCGAACGGCATTGCGCTCGCGGTTATCGACGACGGCAAGGTCACTTATGTGCGCTCTTTCGGTATTCGCAATCAGGCCGGCGATCCGCTCACCACGGAAACAGTGATGTACGGCGCGTCTCTCACCAAAACGCTCTTCGCTTACATCGTCATGCAGCAGGTCGACCGGGGCCACATCCGCCTCGACACGCCGCTCGCCCAGGATCTCGACAAGCCTTTGCCCGCCTACGGACCCGATCCCGTCTTCCCCGATAAATACGGGCCTTACAAAGATTTCGCAGCCGATCCGCGCTGGATGAACATCACCCCGCG
>DAIDJK010000375.1 GCA_027450225.1 Bryobacterales bacterium
TGCGGCACGTATCCGCGCTGCCGCCGGTGGCAAATCAGCCGGAAGCACTCGCGGCGCTTTCAGGCGCTGCGCTCAAAATGGTCCGAGCCGCTTCCCCCGCCGGAAAGCGGAATCCCCGAATTCGGAGGACCAAACGTGCAAAACGTGTTTCAACGATCCGGTTTCGCGCTGCTGTTCGCGGCGCTGCTCTCGATCCCCTGTTACGCATCGACCATCTATACCCTCACGCTGAACGGGTCCCAGGAAGTTCCGCCCACCACTTCCACGGCCACCGGCACGGCGGATATAACGCTGAGCGGCAATCTTCTGGACGTGATGGTGACCTTCTCCGGCCTGGCTGCGCCTACCACGGCATCGCACATCCACTGCTGCGCGCCGATGGGAACCGGCGCGGGAATCGCCGTCCCTCTCACTTCGCTGCCGCTCGGCGTAACGTCGGGCTCCTTCACGCAATCGTTCGATCTGTTGACGAGTTCCATCTACAGCGCGGCGTTCCTTTCAGCGAACGGCGGAACCGCGGCAGGCGCGGAGGCGGCGCTGCTCGCCGGCCTGAACAGCAGCATGGCCTACATCAACATTCACACCACCGCGCACCCGGGCGGCGAAATCAGCGGATACGACTCGCTGAGCGCGTCGGCCGTCCCGGAACCTTCCACCTTCCTGCTGGGCGCTTCGATGCTGGCAGGCATCATCGCACTGAAGAAGAGCCGCTGATTTCACGGTGGCGGGGGGCGCGGCTAATACAATCGTGAGTCAGCGCCCCTCATGCAACTTTCCGGTTTCCTGATCCGAAGCACCGTAGTAGCCGCCCTCGGCGGTCTGTTGTTCGGTTTCGACACGGCCGTTATCGCGGGCGTGACCAGCGCGCTTACCCGTATCTATCATCTGGACCCGAGCGGTCTCGGGATCACCGTCAGCTCGGCGCTGGTCGGCACCATTATCGGGGCGATGCTCGCGGGCTATCCGGGAGAGCGCTTCGGACGGCGGGACAGCCTGCGCATCATGGCTGTCCTCTACGTTGTGTCGGCGCTCGGATGCGCCATCGCATGGGACTGGCATGCTCTGATCGCATACCGCTTTATCGGCGGTCTCGCGATCGGCGGCTCCTCGGTGCTGGGACCCATGTACATCGCGGAGATCGCGCCGGCGAAATGGCGCGGCCGCCTTGTCGGTTTCTTCCAGTTCAATGTGGTGCTGGGGATTCTGCTGGCCTATTTGTCGAATTACCTCATCGGCTCGGCGGGATTCGGCGACGCCGAGTGGCGATGGAAACTCGGCATTGCAGCGGTTCCCGCCGCGCTCTTTCTCGGGATGCTGTTTTCCATTCCGCGCAGTCCGCGCTGGCTGGCGTCGAAGGAGCGCGCCAGCGAAGCGCGGATTGTGCTGGCGCAGATGGGGGAAACCGATATCGACGCCGAGATGCGGGACATGATGGCGACGCTGGCTCATCATCAGGAGCACGGCGCCGAGCCGCTGTTCGCGCGCAAGTATCGCCTGCCCATCTTTCTCGCGATCTCGATCGCGATGTTCAATCAGCTCTCGGGAATCAACGCGATCCTTTATTACCTGAACGACATTTTCGCCAAAGCCGGATTCACCAAAGTCTCCTCGGATCTCCAGTCCGTCGCGATCGGCGCCACCAATCTTCTGTTCACCATGCTGGCGATGTCGATTATCGACAAAGTGGGGCGGCGGAAACTGCTGATTGTGGGCAGCGTCGGCACGTCAGCCTGTCTGGCGGGCGTGGCGGCGATTTTCGCTTCCGGCGCGCACGAGGATCTCCTGGTGTGGTGCCTCATCGGCTTTATCGCCTTCTTCGCGTTCTCGCAGGGGGCCGTGATCTGGGTATATCTCAGCGAAGTCTTCCCCAACCGGGTGCGCGCCAAGGGCCAGAGCCTCGGCAGCTTCACTCACTGGGCCATGGCGGCGCTGATCTCCTGGGTATTTCCGATTCTCGCCGCGCGTTCACGCGCCGTGCCGTTCGTCTTTTTCGCCGTGATGATGATCGTGCAACTAATCGTCGTGCTCACGGTGTATCCGGAGACGAAGGGCGTCTCGCTCGAGCAGATACAAAAGAAGCTGGCCATCGCATAACCGGCAATCGGACTCCTCCTGGAAGCTCAATTGAAGTAGTGGAGCACGAAAGGAGATTTTGCGTGGCACAGACAAACGTCACGAACCAGCAAAGCGGCCAGAACGCGGGGGCGCTGCAGCAGCGAGGCGCGGGGCAGAACGTATCCCGCCGCGGCCTCGATCCCATCGCCGACTTCTTCAGTGCGAATCCGTTCGCTCTGATGCGCCGCATGCAGGAGGAAATGGACCGCAATCTAACCAGTCTCTTCTCGGGCGGGCAGAGTTCGTCCGGGGGCGCGTGGCTGCCGGCCATCGAAGTAAAGCAGCACGACGGAGAGCTGCAGGTTTGCGCCGAACTCGCGGGGCTGAAACCCGAAGACGTCCAGGTGGAAATTACCGAGGGCGCGCTCGTCATTCAGGGCGAGCGGAGATTCGAAGACGAGAACCGCTCCGGAGGCGCCTACCGTTCGGAGCGCCGCTACGGCAGCTTCTACCGTGAAATCCCTTTGCCCGAAGGCGCTCAGGCGGAACAGGCGAAGGCGCATTTCGAGAACGGCGTACTTGAAGTGGACGTGCCGATTTCCCAGCAGTCGAACCAGCGCCGCAGGATAGAGATAACCGGCGCGGACGGCCCGACTGCGAACCAGGCGGAATCCGCTCAACGGGCGGCATCGGGCGCGTCTTCGAGTGCGGAGCAGGCAGGCGGTGCGCAGCAGTCCGGTGAATCTGCGTCCTCCGGCGCATCCGCCGCCGAGACGCAAAAGGGCGGCAAAAGCGCGGCTGGCCCAGGCCGCGCCTGAATGCGGTGTGTCCGGTGGGCGTGAACGGCGGGGCGCGTTTCAGATGCGCTCCGCCGCCGGGCATGCCCGACTTTATTCAGTCGAACGCTGAAGTACGCAGCCTCAGTTGCCCAATCGAGCCCTGGCCTGGCGAACCCAGAATGCGAGGCTTATGAGTCCCAGACCCATCAGCAGGACGGAACCGGGTTCGGGAACGGGGTTTACTGTAACCACCAGATCCTGAAAATCGCTGTCACCCGGATAGGGCGAATCGGATAAGCCGATATGCGCAGTGTTTCCGGGTCCCTTCGATACTGCTGTGCCGTTCCCGATCTGGTAAAGCATCGAGCCCAGCGAAGGGTCGTGATCGCCGTTGTGGAGAAGCGCCGTGTTGCTCGCGCCGAAGGTAAAACCAAATGGAACAGGGCCGGCCGCCAGTGACACCAGAAAGTCCTGGCCTGTAGCGGTCGCCACGCCGCCGCATGACGATTCGGCCGTGGTGCAGAAAACATGGCCCGCGGCTTCGGCGGACGCCTCGTTTGCTCCTACCCAGAATTCATTTGGAAGAGGCGAGTTGCCATGCCCCGTATCCCCGGGTACAAGGCCTCCGCCCCATAGGTGAAGATGTACTCACCGGCCAAGTTGACGCTTAGCAGGCCGTCCAGTGTGCCCTGTGTTCCGGCCGGCATGCTCTGTCCCGGTTCGGCTTTCCAGGTTTCGGTGCCCTGGCCAGCAGTTACGGAGAAGCTTTCGGCGCGCGCTGTGGCAGCACACGCGGAAACTGCGATGATGCTGGCAAGAGTTACCTCCGCCGTGTATATAGTCCATTTCGAAATTCTGATGTTCACGTTGCCTCCTTTGTCGGCGCTATGGAACGCCTCGGCATGGAAAGCGCTGAAGGCCGTAAGCGCCGCATCGATGACTATTTCAGTCAGGCAGAATATTCGACAGGAACTTCAAGCGCAACCTTGACTTACGGCAACCTTATGGCCCGGCGTGCGGAGGTGAACGTGAATACCGGAACTATCGCCGTCATCAGAGTGCTGCCAGCATGATGCCAGTCCGAGGCGGCGCAGTTTCGTGTAGTTGAGCCGCATACTGTCATTTCGCAGCAGTTCTGTTTAGCTGATTTACGGGACTGGCGCGATCTGCTTTGCCGTCGCGAGCGGCCGGTGTGTATGCAGCCAGTGACAACGCTCGATTGCGAAATCCGGCGTGATCGCAATGCGCGGCGAGGATTGCTGATGTGACGGATAACAAAAAAGGCCGCTCCGGTTTCCCGAAGCGGCCAAATCCCTAAGGAGCAGACGAAAGGAGATCTATTTCATCGGACCCAGGATCGCCATCAGCCCGATGGTCAGGGTATCCATGTTGTGGGCGACGCCCTCCTGCAATCCGCGGTTGAAGAAAGGCTGGTTCGAGTTATCGCGCCGGAATTCGAGCCGGCCGATGAGATGGTCGTTGTATTTGTATTCGCCGGTGATGGTACCTTCACGCAACACCTGTTTGGTGCCGGTGGCAAAGCCGTTTGCATCGTCGAAAACTTCCGCGCGCGCCGCGAACGCAATCTTCTTCGTCGCCTGATAGCGCGCCGCGCCCGCAATGCCGTACCAGCTGCTGTGGCCGGGTCCGATATTGTTGTCGCGGCCGATGTCGCCGTTGATGTACATGTTCAGTTTCGAGTTCGGCGTCAGCAGGACGGTGGTGTCGAACAGGTTGCGCTTGCCCTGCGTGGTGCCCATGTGGTTCGGGCCTTCATAGTAGTTCGCGTTCCACGTGTACTTGGTTTTGGTGAGCGCGAACGTGAGGCCGATGTTGTCCATGTTGTTGTTGCCCCACAAGGTATTCCACGCGTTCACCAGCTGGAAGCCGACCGTGATCTCCTTGGTGAGCGGGGTGCTGGTGCGCAGACCGAAATGATAGTAGGGGATGGCCCACGCGAAGAGCAGGGAGCGGGTGTAGTTCCAGTTGGCGTTGGCTTCGATGACTTCCGCGCCCGCCGAAGTGACGAATTCGCCGAAGTCGAATTCGGTGCCGTGCACGTTCTTCGGCTTCGCGATCACATACATCTGTTCGATGTAGCGGAAAGCGGAATGATCGAGGGCCGCGGGATCCGCCGCGTGAATCCAGCGCATGGTCTCACCGAAGCCGGCGTCCACGTGCACGCCGAACATGGTATCCGACTTGTCTATGGTGAACTTCACCAGACTCATCTCCGGCTGTCCGTAGTTCAGATCGAAATTCTGGAGCTGGTTGTAGCTCGATTGAGGATGATCGAAGTTGTCCGAGAAGTAGCCATCGGCGAGGCCGCTGAATACCCAGCCGCCGTACTTCGGCGGAGGCGTGGGGGCGGAAGCCGGAGCCTGGGCGGCCGGCGCCTGCGCGGCGGGCGGCTGAGCAGGCGTGGATGATGGCGGCGCCGGCTCGGACTGCGCCGCCGGCGTCTGGGGATCGACCGCATTGGCGTCCGTTGCAGCCGGGTCCGCACCGTATGCGCACACTACGAGCGCAAGCGCGAATAAAGGCAATCGCATGAAATTCTCCTTGGAATGTGAGTTAGCGAGCGTACAGGCGACCGCCTGGGCCGCGAGTTATGCACGACTTCAATGGGCTACACGGACGAGGTGCTTCCCGGATAGTGAAGCTCCAGTGTAAGTTTTGGCGCAACTGGAGGGAAATAGATTTTTTCAATGCGGTCAATTCGGGACCGAAGGGCTTCGGCCGGGCAGCTTCTGACCGCGCCATATAATCAGGTCGAAATACCTGACGAAGGAAGAGGTCAACGGAAATGACTGAAAGTTCCGGAAGCGGACGCATTTCGCGCCGCGACGCCTTAAGAACGGCCGGCGGTGTACTGGCGGCATCCGCGGCGGCGCTCGCCGCGCCGGCGCAGGAGCAGGCCGCTCGTGGCGGCTCCCTGCCCAAACAGCCGAACATTCTCTGGATTACCGGAGAAGGCGTTCCGCAGAGCATGCTGAGCTGCTACGGGAGCCGGCTGATACAGACTCCGAACATCGACCGCATCGCGAAAGAAGGGATGCGCTTCGGGAATTCGTTTTGCACCAACGCTCTGTGCGCTCCCAGCCGCGCGACCCTTTTGACCGGGACCTACAACCACATCAACGGCATGTATGGAAACCCGGAGATTCCCGCCACAACCGGTACGATGATGCCGCATTTCGACGCGGCGCAGGAGACCTTTCCCAAAATCCTGAAGCGGCATGGCTACCAGACCGGCATGGTGGGCAAATGGCATCTGCCCGTAAATCCGGCCCATGTCGGCTTCGACTACTTCGTTTATAAGAACGGCGCCGGAGGACCTTATTACAGGGAGACCGGCTACTTTGGCAATCCCAGCCTCGGCAGCGACCAGATTCAGGAGCAGGTGCACCAGGGGTACGGCACCGACGTCAACACGGACCTTGCGATTGCGGGAATGCGGCAGTTCAAAAGGCCGTTCCTGATGATGCTGCAGTACTTCAATGCTCACCGGCCTTTCGATCCGCCGCACAAATACGAACATCTCTATGACAACGTCCGCATTCCGGAGCCGGGAACCTTCTGGGACGACTACCAGAACCGGAGCAGGGCCGCCGAAGTGGCGCGTATGCGCATTGAAGACATGCCGGATTTCCATGCGCCCGCGTACCTGACGCCCCGGCAGCGCAGGCAATGGAACTACCAGCGCTTCATGGAGCACTTCATGGGCACGCTCCGCTCGCAGGACGACAACATCGGGCGGCTGCTGGACTTTCTGGACAGCAGCGGCCTCGCGCAGAACACGATCGTGGTCTACACCTGCGACCACGGCTTCTTCATGGGCGACCACGGCTGGTTCGATAAACGCTTCATGTATGAACAGGCGGTCCACGTACCGTGGATGATCCGCTGCCCGGGCATGCAGGGGCGCGGCACGGTAAGCGACGAGTGGGTGGTGAACATCGACAACGCTCCCACGGCGCTGGATCTCTGCGGCCTGCCGGTTCCGGCCCAAATGCAGGGGCGAAGCATCGCGCCGCTGCTGCGCGGCGAGAGCCCGGCGCCGCGCGAGCGCTCACTTTATTACCACTATTACGAATTCGGCGAACCGCATTGGGCGGCGCCGCATTATGGCCTGCGGACCGAGCGCTACAAGCTGATCCGCTACTACAACCGGAATGAGTGGGACTTCTTCGACCTCGAGCGCGATCCGGACGAGATGGACAGCCTGTTCCGCCAGAACGGAATGAAAGTGGAGCCGGGATATGAAGACACGCTGAAGCAACTGGTAGCCCAGCTGAAGGACCGGCGCGACTTCTACAAAGACACTACCGGGCTGCCGGTAATCCTGTGGCAGCCCGGCGATTAGCCTGGCTGGTAAGGATTAGATGTCGTAGTAAAGCGCGAACTCGTAAGGATGAGGCCTGAGCCTGACAGCTTCGGCTTCATTGCGCCGCTTGTAATCGATGAAAGTCTCGATCAGTTCTTCGGAGAATACATCCCCGTTCAGCAGGAACTGGTGATCTTCCTCAAGGCAGCTCAGCGCTTCATCGAGCGAGCCCGGCATCGAGGGGACCGACTTCATCTCTTCGGGCGAAAGATCGTAGATGTCCTTGTCGAGCGGTTCTCCAGGAGCGATTTTGTGGACCACGCCGTCGAGTCCGGCCATCATCATCGCGGCGAATGCGAGATAGGGATTCGACGACGGATCGGGCGGACGGAATTCGACGCGCTTGGCCTTCGGACTCGCCGAATACATGGGAATGCGGCAGGCGGCCGAGCGGTTGCGCCGCGAATAAGCCAGATTCACCGGCGCTTCGTAACCCGGCACCAGGCGCTTGTAGCTGTTCGTGGTGGGCGCAATGATGGCCGAAAGCGCGCGGGCATGCTTTAAAAGACCGCCGATGTAATTGAGCGCCATCTGGCTCAAGCCCGCATAGCCATCGCCGGCGAACAGCGGCTTGCCGTCCTTCCAGATGGACTGGTGGGTGTGCATGCCGCTTCCGTTATCGCCAAACAGCGGCTTGGGCATGAAGGTGACCGTCTTGCCGTACTGATTCGCCACATTGCGGACGATGTACTTGTACAGCATCATGTTGTCGGCCGACTTGACGAGCGTGTTGAAGCGCTGGTCGATCTCGCACTGGCCGGCGGTGGCGACTTCGTGGTGATGACATTCGATATGCAGCCCGCAGCGCTCCATGGTGCTTACCATTTCCGAGCGCAGGTCCTGATAATGATCGGTGGGAGGAACCGGGAAATAGCCTTCCTTGTAGCGGGGACGGTAACCGAGGTTATTCTCCTTGCGGCCGGAATTCCAGCGGCCTTCCTCGGCGTCGATGAAGTAGAAACCGGAGTGCGCGGTCTGGTCGAAGCGGATGTTGTCGAAGATGAAGAACTCGGCTTCGGCGCCGAAAAAGGCCGTATCGCCGATCCCGGTGCTGCGCAGGTAGGCTTCCGCTTTTTTGGCGATGAAGCGCGGATCGCGTTCGTAGTTCTGCTTGGTGAGTGGATCGCGGACGTCGCCGAGCATGACGAGCGTGGGCGTCTCGATGAACGGGTCCATGAACGCGGTCTCGGGGTCGGGAATGAGAAGCATGTCGCTCTCGTTGATGGCGGCCCATCCGCGGATGCTCGATCCGTCGATTCCGAAGCCGTCAGAGAACGAACCTTCGTTCAATTCGCCGATCGGGTAGGAGATGTGGTGCTGGAGCCCGGGGATGTCGCTGAAGCGGACATCCACCTGCTTTGCTCCGTTTTCTTTGGCGTATTGCAGGACTTCTGCGCTGGTCATTTTGTCTCCAGATGCCGCTCCGCGGCGAGATTTTTCCGGCGCGCGGCCGCGCTTTCCGGCGTGGCGCCCGAACCGCTAGTTTAAACCCCGGGCGCAACGGTGGGAACGATCACACTGTTTGCGGAATTTCGAATCGCGGAACGACGCGTGCGAGTCAACCAGCGCATGAGCACGAAATCGAATCATCACCGCGACGGCGGCGCCGGGGTCGCCGAGCGCGAACACTCCTCCGAACTGCTGCTGCATCAGAAGGCCGTTCCCACGCAGCGCTTCAACGAGGTCCGGAAACGGGTACCGATTGCGCTCGACGCGGAAAAGCGCGCAAAGAGCGTGGACGCGCTGAATCAGGTTCTGGTGGATACCATCACGCTGCGCGATCTCTATAAAAAGCATCACTGGCAGGTCTCGGGACCGACCTTCTATCCATTGCATTTGCTTTTCGACAAGCACGCCGGAGAACAATCCGAACTGGTGGATCTTCTCGCCGAGCGCATCATGACGCTGGGCGGAGTCTGCTACGCGATGGCGCACGATGTCGCCGAGAATACGAAGATTCCGCGGCCGCCGAAGGACCGGGAAGAGCCTCCGGTGCAGCTTTCGCGCCTGCTCGAAGCGCACGAGATCGTGCTGCAGGAAGCGCGCGCGTATGCGAAGGAGGCTGTGGAGAGCGGCGATGACGGCACGAACGATCTGCTGGTGAGCGACGTGGTGCGCACCAATGAGCTCGAGGCGTGGTTCGTGAGCGAGCACGTGGTGGAGATGCCGCTCGCGAAAGCCTGAACGCCCTTGTAAGTCTCTGTACTTCGGGCCGCGCAGGTTCTTCAATCGTGCCTGTTTTCGCTGGTACGATGAACTTCGCGGCCCATTTTTCTTCATGAATCAGGTTCTAAGACGGGGTTTCAAGGACATTGTCGTCACCGAAGTGCCCGACCCCGCCCTCACGCCGCACCATGTTCTGGTGCGCCCCTGTTACTCCCTCATTTCGAGCGGCACCGAGACGGCGAGCATCCATCCCGACGTGCTGAAAACGGTGAAGGAGAATCCGTCTCATATCCAGACCATCATCAACGTGGCCAAAGTGGAAGGCCCGGTGAAGACGTTCAACGAAGTGCGGGCGAAGTTCGACGCCTATGCGGTGCTCGGCTATTCGGGCGCCGGATACGTGGCGGCGAAGCATGCGACGGTGATGGATCTCGCTGTCGGCGACCGCGTGGTTTATGGCGGGGAAGGCACGGGGCACGGCGAAACCATTTCGACCGGGCGCAATCTGGTGGCGCCGATTCCCGAAGGCGTTCGGTTCGAGCATGCCTGCTTCACCACGCTCGGGTGCATTGCGATGAACGCGATTCGCACGGCGCAGATTGGCGTGGGCGATACGGTGGCGGTGGTTGGGCTTGGGCTGGTGGGCCAGTTGATCGCGCAACTGGCGCGGCTGCAGGGAGCGGTTGTCGCCGGATTCGATCTTCGGGCGGACCGCGCGGAACTGGCGAAAAAGCTGGGCGCGGACTATGCCTTCACCGATCCGGCGAGCGTGCGCGAAGGCGTGCTGGGGATTACGAACGGACGCGGCGCGGATTGCGTGATCATCGCGGCGGCGGCGAAGAACGACGGGCCGTGCCGGACGGCGGTTTCGATGGCGCGGGATCGCGGGCGGATTGTGGTGGTGGGCGCGGTGGAAATGTCGTTTCCGTGGGATGAGATGTACATCAAGGAGATCCAGCTTCTGATGTCGCGCGCCTACGGTCCCGGCAGTTACGACGCGGATTATGAGCGCAAAGGCCGCGATTATCCGGTGAGTTATGTTCGCTGGACCGAGAACCGCAACATGCAGGAGTTTCTGCGGCTTCTCGAGGCGGGCAAAGTGAATGTGGCGCCGCTGATTTCGCGCGTCTATCCGCTGGATGAAGCGCCTGCTGCCTATGGCGAAATCATGAGCGGTTCGGGCGGATCGCTGGCCATGGTGCTGCGCTACCCGCAGGCCGATGCGCCCGCGCCGAAAACGTCGACGCTGAAGCACACGGTTTTTACGCCGAATGTGGAAGCGCCCGCGCCGGCGCCAGGGCGGATTCAGGCGGCGGTAGTGGGGGTTGGCGGGATCTTCCGCTGGGCGCACATGCCGGCGCTCGAGAAGATTTCCGACGTCTCGCTGCGGGCGGTCTACTCTACGAACGGCGCGCGCGGGAAAACCTGCGCCGAACGCTACAAGGCCGTTTACTGCACCACGGATTACGAGGAAGTGCTGCGCGACGCCGAGACGAATCTGGTGCTGGTGGTGAGCCGGAATCAGTATCACGCGCCGCAGACCATTGCGGCGCTCAGGGCCGGGAAGCATGTGTTCGTCGAAAAGCCGATGGCGCTGACGATCGAGGAATGCCGCGAGGTTTCCCGCGCGGTGAAGGAATCCGGGAAGCAACTGACGGTCGGATTCAACCGGCGATTCGCGCCGTATTATGTGGCGCAGCGGAAGCGTCTGATGCGGCGTTCGGGCCCGGCGGTGATCAACATTCGCGTGAATTCGCCTGGCATTTCGGGAGCTTACTGGATGGCCGATCCGGCGATCGGCGGCGCGATTCTCGGAGAGGCCTGTCATTTTGTGGATCTGTTCTATTGGCTGCTCGGAGCGGAGCCGGTGCGGGTTTCGGCTTATTCGCTGCCTCCGAATTCGAACGAACCGGTGGGTACGAACAATCTCTGCGCCACCTTTCAGTTTGCGGACGGTTCGATCGGGACGCTGAATTATTCGACCATCGGTTCGAAGACTTCGCAGGGGGAACGCGTCGAATGCTTTGCGCAGGGTTTCGGCGTAACGACCGAGAATTTCAAGTTCCTCGCGGTGAACGAAGATGCGCCGGCGGTGGAAAAGAAG
>DAIDJK010000376.1 GCA_027450225.1 Bryobacterales bacterium
TGAATTTCATAAGCCGCTCAGCATGATATCCCGCGACAGATGACGGATGAGCCCGCGGGGTCCGGGAATAAGATCGTTGTGATGAAATGCCTCCTTCTGACAGCGCTGATCTGCGTTCCGGTCCTGTTTGCGCAGAATCCAAACGCGCTGATACCCGGCCCCGGCGCGTTCGTCGATTCGCCGGAAGTGCATGCGGACGGGCGCGTTACCTTCCGGTTGCGCGCGCCCGAGGTTTCGAGCGTAACGGTGCAGGGGGAATTCGCGGCCGCGCCGCTTGCGATGACGAAAGACGACAAGGGCGTGTGGAGCGTAACGACGGGGCCGATTGCGCCCGAGATCTACAACTATAACTTCGTGATCGACGGCGTGCGGACCATCGACGTGAACAATCCGCGGGTGAAATCGGGATCGACGCCGAACACGATTCAGAGCATTCTGGAAGTACGGGGAGACAAGCCGGCGTTCTACGACGGCAGGCCGGTTCCGCATGGAAGCGTGGATGAGCGCTGGTACGAATCGAAGTCGCTTCATTCGCTGCGGCGCATTCGCGTTTACCTGCCGCCCGGCTACGACGGTAATCAGACGCGCTATCCGGTGCTCTACCTGCTGCATGGCGCGAACCTGGATGAGAACGCATGGGTACGGCTGGGACACGCCAACCTGATTCTGGATAATCTGCTGGCGGAAGGGAAATCGCGGCCGTTCATTGTGGTGATGCCATTCGGGTACGGGATACCGCCCGGCGAGGCTTCGCGCGGCGGCGCGGCGGCGAACATGGACGCGTTCCGCCGCGATCTGACGGGGGATGTGATCCCGTACGTGGATGCCAAATACCGAACGCTTGCGGATCGCGATCATCGCGGCATCGCCGGGCTTTCGATGGGCGGCGGGCAGTCGCTCACCATTGGTCTGAACCGGCTCGATCTGTTCAGCTATGTGATCGGGATGAGCGCGGGAATCAGAAACACCGATGGCTGGCAGGCGTTCTCGAAATTCGCCGCGGAACCTCAGGCGGCGAACGCAAAACTGCGGTTGCTCTGGATCGGGTGCGGAACCGCGGACAGTTTGTATAAGCCCAACCAGGAGTTTTCGCAGTTCCTTTCGCAACACGGAATCCACCACGAGTTTCATTCGAGCGGGGGCGCGCACACGTTCATGGTGTGGCGGCACTATTTGAACGACGTGGCGCCGCTGCTGTTCCGCTGAACAAAGCCCGCAAACAGCTTACGACGGCCGGCAGACTCCGGAAACATGAGGGGCAAACCGGCTGCGCGGCGGCGTTCAGAACATCAAATGCCTGCAATCACCAAACGCGGGTGGCGCGGGGGCATGGATGCCGGCGAAGGCGCGCAGGACGGCGGATTGAGTCCGAAGCCAGCGGACAACGGACATGCTCTCAGCAGGTTCGGGGCGAATTGGGTTCGTTCGGTAAATCTTCGAAATGGCTTGGACGATCTGCTCCGGACACCCCTGTTCGCGTTATAACACGGCCCGCGCGTGTGCGCCGGGAAAGGCGCGACGAACACGCGTCCGGACGGCGTTTGGCTATCTCTTGATCCGCTGTGACCGGCGCACTTTGCGCGGTGTGACGCAGCCCTCCGCGTGAGCGCGCTCAGGCCATCGCCGCAACCAGCCGAAACTCCGGCGATAATGGTCCGGGCTTCGAATTGCCATGCATTCCTTCCGAACTCTGTGCTGGTAAGCGACGACGAACATCGCGGTGAAGAATCCGCAGGCGGTCTTGAACCTTACATCGCGGCTCTGTGTCTGGCCGCTATTCTGTGGCGCCTCGCAGGCGCTTACCTGCTGCACGTCCCCGAAGCGGCCACTCGATGGCCGCTGCTGATCGCGATTGTGGCGGGAGGCGCGCCGCTGGTCTACAACCTTGCCCGGAGGGTGGTCAAAGGTGAATTCGGCTCCGATCTGCTGGCCGGACTTTCGATCGTGACCTCGATCGTGCTCGGCGAGTATCTGGCGGGCGCGGTAATCGTGCTGATGCTTTCGGGCGGCGAATCCGTGGAGGCATTCGCGACGAGGCGGGCGTCGTCCGTTTTGAATGCGCTGGCCGGAAGAATGCCGCACATCGCGCACCGGCGAACCGACTCCGGAATCGCGGACGTGAACCTGAATGACGTTCGGCCGGGAGACCTGCTGGAAGTGTTCCCTCATGAGAACTGTCCGGTGGATGGAACCGTGGTGGAAGGCCACGGGACCATGGACGAGTCCTATCTGACGGGCGAACCGTGGCTGATTCACAAGGCGCCGGGCACGACGGTAATCTCCGGCGCGATCAACGGCGAGGCGAACCTGACGATCCGCGTGGACCAGCCGGCCAGCGATTCACGGTATGCGCGCATTGTCCGGGTGATGCGCGAGGCCGAGCTCCGCCGGCCGCGATTCCGGCGCGTTGCCGATCGCCTTGGCGCATGGTACACGGTATTTGCGCTGGCGATCGCGATCGTGGGATGGATAGCCGGCGGAAGTCCGCAGCGGTTTCTGGCCGTGCTGGTGATCGCGACGCCGTGCCCGCTGCTGCTCGCGATTCCGGTGGCGATTATCGGGGCGATTTCGGTGGCGGCGTCGCGCGCCATCATCATCAAGGACCCGGCGATGCTGGAACGGGTGGGTGGCTGCCGCACGATGATTCTGGACAAGACGGGCACGCTGACGCATGGCAAGCCGGCGCTGACGGAGGTGGTCTGCGGGTCCGGCATCGACCGGCGAAGAGCGATTCAACTGGCGGCGAGTCTGGAGCAGTATTCGAAGCATCCGCTCGCGGCCTCGATTCTGGGGGCGGCTCATGAGCAGGGGATCGAACTGCTGCCGGTATCGGCGATCAGCGAGCAGGCGGGCCGGGGGCTGAGTGGGGATGTGGCGGGAACTTCGGTTGAGATTACCGGCCGGTCCAAACTGGCGGGCGCGCGGCCGGACGTGGCGGCGATGCTGCCGCCCCCGGCCGGCGGCATGGAATCGATTCTGGTGGCGGGCGGCGAATATGGAGCGACGTTCCGCTTTCGCGATGCTCCCCGCGCCGACAGCCGCTCTTTCGTGCGGCATCTGGCGCCGAAGCATGGCGTGAACCGGACGATGCTGCTCTCGGGCGACCGGGAATCCGAGGTGCGTTATCTGGCCGGAGAAGTGGGCATCACGGAGGCTCACGCAGGCCAGAGCCCCGAGGAAAAGCTCGAGATGGTGAAGCGCGAGGCGGCGAAGGCGCCGACCATGTTTCTGGGGGACGGCATCAACGATGCGCCGGCCATGCAGGCAGCCACGGTGGGCATCGCGTTCGGCCAGAACAGCGACGTGACGGCGGAAGCGGCGGATGCCGTGATTCTCGAACCCTCACTCAGGAAAGTGGACGAACTGATCCACATCGGCAGCCGCATGAAACGGATCGCGCTCGAGAGCGCGGTGGGCGGAATGGTTCTGAGTATCGCCGGAATGCTGGTGGCGGCGGCCGGCTATCTGCCGCCGGTGAGCGGGGCGGTGGCGCAGGAGATCATCGACCTTGCCGCGGTACTGAATGCGGTGCGCGTGGCGCTGCCAGGCAAGTATCTGCTCAGCGACGAAGACTAGCGCGAAGCTTCAGGCGGCGCGGCTGAAATTCCGGCGCGACAGTTTGAATGCCGCCATGCCGAGAACGCCGGCCGCGAGCAGCCACGCGAAGGCCGGCTCCGGAGCCGCCACCGCATTGAGCGCGGAGATGGTGTCGGGACTGCCGGGAATGGACGGATCGCCAAAGGTGACGCTGGACTGGTTGTACAGGCCACCGTTCCAGGCGGTCTGCTGGATGGCAAACGGACCTTTTACCGGCGCAAAGCCGGACGTGAAAGTGAACCCGTTCGCGCCGTAATAGCCCAGGCCGTTCTGCATGACAAGATTGCCCTGCGAATCGAAAACCTGTGTCTGCCACGTAACGTGAAAATCGATGACGCCCGCGCCGGCGAGGTTGAAGAGATTGTTGTTCGGCTGGATCGCGTAGCTCCAGAGCGTTGCATCGGGAACCGTGATGTTCGCAATCCCGGCGTCGGCGAAATACGGGACATAAAAATCGGTAAGCAGCGGCTGATGATTGGGGGCGCAGCCGTTTTCGACAAGGTAGTCGTAATTCCAGGTGGATGGGGCGGTCTGGGTGACGGAGTAATCGTAAACTCCGCTGGAAACGGAGCAAATGGCTTTTGCTTTTGTCGCGGCAGCCGTCATCATGACGGCCGCTGAACAGAGAATCAGCAGGGATCGGTTCATATCACCAGTTCGAATGGAGAAAGTATAGGGACGATGCCACAGGGCCGGGCGCGTTCGGAAGCGGCGGAGATCAGCGTGAACCTGAAGCGAGAGGAGCGTACCGGGGCGGCTGAGATTTCTTGTCATTTCCCGGTGACGCTTCGGGTTCCAAAGATCGGGCGCGGTTCCTGGCGGCGGACTCGCGATTAATGCGGGCTGTGTACTCCTGAAGGCATTTACGACTGCAGCAAGGCAGGAATCTGAACTTCAAAATCCATAAAAACTTCCGCGAGCATCCCGGACAGGTATCAATCATCTGTATCCCCCCTTTGCGTCTGCCGCGGCGAGCGGCGCGGCAGACATGTCCTTGCCCTCACCAGCCAAAAGAGCCATTGCGGACGCCAGCCGATCTGGCGAAACCGCTGCGATTGATTCAGGAATACCAAAAGATAGCGATCGGGCGCATTAAAAACGCCGGAGTCCGGTACTGGTAACCGTACAAGTCAGCAGGTAAGGGATAGAGCGGAATAAATGGATCAGGCAATACCGGCTTTTTCCAGTACTTTGCTGCCGTACTGATAACCGAGCCGGGCGCCTTCGGCGGGCGGCATCTCTTTCAAGCCGCGTCCGAAGACTTCAACCGACAGCGCGTCGTTGTAACCAGTCTCCTTGAGAGCGCCAAGGAATCCGATCAGATCGATTACGCCTTCGCCGGGCAGGAGCCGTTCGTTATCCCGCACCTGTTCGGGTGGAAGTTTCGCGGAATCATTAATCTGGACGTGGACGATGCGGTCGCGGCCCGCGGCGAGGATATCTTTCGTTGTGGCCCCGGCGTGATACCAGTGCCAGGAATCGACCAGGAGGCCGACATTCGGCCCGCACTCCTTCGCGAATTCCAGCATTTCGTTCATACGCCAGATGAATTCGTACGGAAAAGCTTTGCGGATATGGAGCGGGCCGAGGAATTCGAGTCCGAGCCGGACGTGGGAGCGGGCGAGAATGTCGGCGCAGGCGCGAAAACGCTCGACATAAATTTTGCGGAGCTCGGCTTTGGGGGTATTGCTCGAAGACATGATGTAGGTGGTCATGCGCGGGCAGCCGATGGCGGAGGCGAAAGTGGCGGCATCCGGCAGGAGAGCAAGATCGCGGCGAAAGGCGGCATCGTCCTTGCGGAACTCGACGGGCAGATCCATTACGACGGCGGGGCGGAGTTCGAGTGAATCGCGCGTGGATCTGGTGGCATCGAGACCGTGGTCCATGGCAGGCCGGATGTTGACGTCAACACCGGGGAAGCCGGCTTTGGTGGCCAGTTCGGCGGATTCCGGCCAGATGACGCGGCCACCGGTGAGGGTCGGATTGTACGCCAGATACATGCAGCCATTGTAGGCGCCGGGCAGGGAAGTTTATTTGCGGGGCGGCGCTAAAGTATTTTTTCGGTTCTGCCGATCAAAGCCCATGTTTGGGACGATCATGTCGGCGGCGGGCCTGATACAGGGAATCCTCTCGGTGGCGACGCTGGTGTTCGCGGTGGGGGCAATGCTGCGGCCGGATCGCGAAACAGCGGAGAACTACGAGCGCGCGTCGATGAGATCCCACTCCTGGCCCGCGGCGAGGTGAGAGGGCTGGCGAATGCCGATCATGCGCGATGGTCCGGCTTGCTCAATCGCCTGCGCGACGGCCGGAACATCATAAACCAGTACAACCCGAAAATCGCGACGGTTCCGATCACGATGACGATGATGGAGGCCCAGAAACTCGACATGCCTTCAACGATGCACGGCGAGTTCCGGCGGTAGCGCCACCATTCGGCTTACGTGCGGCGGAAGCGATATGATTGCGGTTCCCGCATCGTGTCGCGCCCAATCCGGTTCCTCCTTCCCCTCTGTTTCCTTTTCGTCGCGAGCGGTTGCTCAGGGCTGATCTACGAAGTGGTCTGGCTGCAGATGCTGCAGCTGGTGGTCGGCTCCA
>DAIDJK010000377.1 GCA_027450225.1 Bryobacterales bacterium
CTGCCCGGCGGAAGCAGATTGCTTGGCGGGCTGATGTTCGAAATCACGCTGGTTTGTGCGTGGGCCGGGGTGAACGAAAGCAGGGTGAATGTAGCGAAAAGAGCTGCGGGCCGCAAGGTCAACGGCGCGAGTCTAGCACGCATTCAGGACTCTGAAGAACCGGCAGAGTCCTGTACTGGCAAGGCTACTCGACGGAGAACGCCGGAGCAAAAGCCAGTAGTACGTTACCGGGGACGCCATTCTGGAATCCGACGTAGCCGGAGCCGACGAACAGCATGCCATCAGCCACGGTGGGGCCGCCCGCGCCAATCGAGCCGCCCTTCGCCGGGACGTTGTTGACGGTCTGAAACTCGCGGGCGGTATCGAATTCCCAGAGCAACTGGCCGTTGCCAGTGGAGACGGCGCGAAGCATGCCGTCCATGCCGCCGGAGAACATGACGCCGGGGATCACGCTGACGGCCGCCACGACGCCTCGATGCTGCTGCATCGCGTCGGGAGTTTTGAGCGGGGTGAACCACTGCTCGACGCCATCAGACAGGCGAAGCGCCACCAGGCCGTTGCCCAGCTGCAGACCGAAATAGGCGTATTGACGATCGACCGCGCCTCCAAAGACGATCTCTCCGGCTCCGCCGCCGATGCCCCGCGCCACGTCCTGCTCCCAGATCGATGCGCCTTTATTATCGGGATCGAGCGCGCGCACGACGGCCTGTTTGGGCGACGCGATGATGACCGTCCGGCCATCCGGCAGAGTGGCGAGATTGGGCGATGCGGCATAATCCCAGTCCGGCCCGGTCTTCTCGACGCAGTTGTCCTTCGGGTAGGGCGTCTGATTCGGACGCCGCGGGAAACCGGACGGAGCGGGCCGGCCGGGCACGGACTGCACGCAGCCGCCATGCCAGATATCGTTCGGGCGCGCCTGCTTCCACCAGAGGATTTTGCCGGTGTCCATGTCGACGGCCATGATGGAATCCGATGTGATTGCGGGTTCGGAGAAGCTGTTGCCGGTACCGAAATACAATGCCCGGCGTTTGGCGTCGACGATGGGGGTGGTCCAGACGCCCGCGCCGGACGGGCCCATGTAGTCGATACCAGCGGAATTCTTTTTGATGAACTTTGGCTGGCCGGGAATGGTATAGGTTTTCCAGATTTCGTGCCCGGTGGACGCGTCGAGCGCGGCAATGACGCCGCGAAACGTGCAGCAGACGTAGGTGGGACTGCGGGACTCGTCTTCTTCGAGCGAGGCGAGCGGAACGTAAAGGCGGCCGTCGAAGAGTCTGGGATTGCCGGTCACGCGCGAGAGCGGATGCGAATCGACGGGCGCTTTCCAGAGCAGCTCTCCGCTCGACGCATCGAGCGCGTAGGCGTTGCCGCGGATATCGCCGAAGAATGCCGCGATGCGCGACGAGCCCGGCTTCATGGGGCCCACGGTGACGCCGCTGCGCACCACGGCGGCGGAATGGAATGACCAGTGAACGCAGCCGGTTTCGGCGTCGAGCGAGTAGACGTAGCCGGCGTTCGAACTGACGAAGACGCGGCCATCCGCCACCGTCTCACCGTAAAGAGCCGTCGCGTCCGGGAATCCAAACGCCCACTTCAACTTCAATCGTGAAACCTGGCCCGCCGAAAGCCCCGCCGCCTGCGCGGACTGGAAGCGCGTGTTCGAAAGATCTCCCCAGCCGTTCCAGAGCGGCGCATTCATGTCCTTCACCGGCGGATGCTGCGCGCACGCGTTCGGCATGTGCCTCGCGTCGCCCGCGTCGGCCGAATCCAGCTTGCGTCCGCCCATGAATTCGGCGAGCAGCCGCTTGTCGGCGTCGCTGAGACTGGCGGCCATGTTCTTCATTACGCCGGTGGTGATGGCTTCATAGATTCGCTCCGGCGGCATCTCGCGAATGGAGGCTTCGGTGGGGGCGTGTTCCACCGGGTTCGGGCCGTGGCAGGTTCTGCAGTTGGCCGCGAACAGATTGACGCCGGTACTTTCCGAAAGATGGACCTGCGCGCTCGCCTGCCATGCGCCGAGCGCGATGCAGAGAGCGGCGAATCTCTTACCGGCCAGCCGTGAAGTAGTCATAAGTCAGGGTCCAGGTGAATTCTTTTCCGGGATCGATCGACATGGAGATGTAAGGCTCGACTGCGTTGACGGTGCGAATGGACCAGACCGCGACATTCGACAGCGGACGGTCGGCTGTGACGTGGTACCCGGCCCCGAGTTTCCTGTTCTCGACGCGGATGTCGTAATCCTTCGCCGTATCGCCGAAGCCGGCGATGGCCGCTGTCGCGCGGTCCTCGCCGGTGAGAGTTTTCACGTAGACCAGCTGGTTGCCCCGGACCTCGAGAAGTCCGGCCGTGGGCGGGCGCGGCGTCCGGATCGCAAAGGGGAAAGTGATCGTGAGGCCTTCGGCAGGTCCCTGCTTGTCGAGCACGAAGAAGTTGTGATTGTAGACGCTGGTCCGGATGGGCCTGCTGCCCGTGTTCTTCATGCTGTGCGCGATCGTCATCACGGGCCGGCCGGCGGCGAGGCGGATGGTCTTGCGGTAAACGTATCCGTAACCATCGGGCGCGTCGTTGAGAACGTGCGTGAATTCGACGGAGTCCTTTGTCTTTTTCACGGTCCACCGGCCGGGATCGACCACCTGGTAGACGCGGGAATGGTCATACCGGTCAGGATCGGGTGGCGTGCCTCCCCTGCCCTGCAGGCTGGCCGGGCGCGGCGGCACGGGCGGCTCGCCGGCCTGCGGTTTTCGAAGCACGCCGACGCCGATCTTGATAAACGTTCCGCCCGGCTTCGCTTCCGCGAATCCCAGCGCGCCGCTATCGGAGTTGAACTCCTCGGCGGGGCCGATCATGGCCGTGAAAGGCGCCGAGACGACCCCCTGCGCGTCGTAGCCGAGATCGTAAACGCCGGGGTCGATTTTGTGGAACCAGGTTCCGTAAAAAGCGTGGCCGCCATAGTCGAGTTCGCTGATGATGCCGGACCAGTCGAATCGCGTGGACCGGTAGAAGCCGTTTTTCTGATCCGGCAGATAAAGGTGCGCGCGAATCTGGCCATTCGTGATCTCGACGCCTGGAAATTGCCCCGCATATGCGGCGATGAGCGGAACGAGGAACAGCGGCCGCAGTGTTCCGGCGAGCAGGCGGTTCATGCGAGCTTCGCTTCGGGTCTGGCTTCCGAATTGGCGCGGTTGAACAGCGCTTTCATGTACGCGAATCCGTAAGCCTGCTCGGCCCAGTGGCCGCCTTCGAGCCCGGGCGTGTGATCCAGAATCACGATGCCGTCGAAGTTGACGTCGCGCAGCGCGCGAGCGATTTTGTACATGTCGTAATAGCCGTTGTCCATGAACGTTTCGACGAAACGGGGCAATGGCGAGCTGACGTTGCGGAAGTGGATTTTCCAGATCTTCTGCGGGCCGAAGTAGCGAATCATCTCTTCGGGGTCCTTGCCGGTGATCGCCTTGCCGCCTTCGAGCCAGGTGCCGCAGCAGAGACAGATGCCGACATTGGGGCTGCTGGCGATTTCCATGGCGCGGCGGTAGCCATCGAAATTCGAGAAGATGCAGCGCGGCACGCCGGCGAGAACCGGCACGGGCGGATCGTCCGGATGGATGCCGATGCGCACCCCATTCTCCTCCGCAACCGGAGCGACCTGGCGGATGAAGTAGGCGTAGTTGTCCCAGATTTCTTCCTGCGAGAAGACGCGGCCATGTGACAGCGGCTCGTGGAAGCGCATATCGGCCCAGACGCCGACCTTGTCCGGGCTGTTGAGATCGAAGACACGGGCGGAGGCGCCGCGAATCTCCGCGCGGCCGCTGTTCCAGATGCCGTTGCCCATGTGGGCGTAGGTGGTGTAGTAGATGCCCGCCTTGCCGCAGTTGCGCAGG
This sequence comes from Bryobacterales bacterium, assembly GCA_027450225.1. Lineage (GTDB taxonomy): Bacteria > Acidobacteriota > Terriglobia > Bryobacterales > Bryobacteraceae > BOG-234. The sequence goes on from DAIDJK010000377.1 coordinate 3,879, forward strand.
TATTGCTTGTATTGCTCGATCTTTTTATCGCGGCCGGGAAGGTTCAGGGTCACTTCGGGCATGTTGTGGACATCGGTATTGCCGATGTTCCAGACGGTGATACCCGCATCGGCGTACGTCTTTTTGATCTGCTGGAAGCCTTCGGCCGTGCGAAGGTCCGGGGTGGAGGCGACGCTGACGTAACCGCAGCCCACCTGCTGCCAGAACTTCAACTCTTCCGGGGTGGGCTTTGCGGAGGCCTGTCCGGTGAGCTTTATGCCTGGCTGGGCATCGTGCACGGTGGCGGAAGCGGCGCGCTCGGAGGAAAGCAGCGCGGCTGCGCCGAAAGCGGAGCCGAGGGCGAGCTTGCCGAAGTCGCGGCGGCCGGGTTTGCGGTTGGGTTCCGAATCCATGTTCTGAGATTCTATTCCTTTGCGAACCCGCCCGGGGGTTTGCGGCAGGTTGGCGATGGTACGGCTGAACCACTCAGGCAATTGCGGCAGAGGACGGCTTTCGATAGAGTGTAAAATCCGAGTCTGGCCACGCCGGCAATTTGCCAGGCCACGGGCCGGGAAGCACGATGGGAACTGGCGGACCGGTACTGGCGTCCATCTATCCAGATGCGCTTCGATTGCCGGACCGATATGGGTTCGGTATACTCCGCTTTGTCAACTCCGAGAAAGTAAGTGTTGGGCAGCATCTTCCGAGAGACCGGAACAGGCGACTGAACAAGAGGCGGGAGGCAAGAACAAGGTGTTTATTCGTTCCGTGAAGTGGACATTGAGCACGCTCGCAATAGCGGCGCTGGCGGTGAGCTCGGCCTGGGCGCAGGCGGCAGGCGGAGCAAGCGGGCAGCCGCAATGGAAGGATCAGGGCGAGTATGACGTCGCCATGCAGGCGCAGAAAGCCACCGATCCTCAAAAGAAAATCGATGCCCTGAAACAGTGGGAACAGAAGTACCCGAGTTCCGCGTTCAAGAACATGCGGACCATCATGACGGCGCAGGCGTACGACCAGATCGCGATGGCCGCGGTCGGGAAGACGGACCCCGCAACGCTGGACGCCAGCTCAAAGGCCGCGCAGACGCTGCTCGACAACCTTGATACGTGGTTTGCGTCCGACGTGAAACCGGCGAACGTGAGCGACGCCGACTGGACCAAGGCGAAAACCACCATGCAGGAGCAGGCGCTCTACGTTCTGGGTTATAGCGCCATGATGAAAAAAGACGACGCCACAGCGGAGACGGATTTCAAGAAGCTGCTGGCCGTCGATCCGAATAACGCTCAGGTCTCCTACTGGCTCGGCAGCGTGATTATCCGCCAGCACAAGCAGGAGCGGTATCCGGAAGCGCTGTATGAAATCGCGCGTTCGATCTCGATTACCGGCACTGGCGCTTTGTCGCCGCAGGCGAAGGACGCCGCGCAGAAGTATCTGAAAGCGGCGTACGAGGGCTATCACGGCGACGATACGGGTCTCGATCAGCTGATGCAGCAGGTTCAGGCCTCCGCGCTGCCGCCCGATGGTTTCCACATCGACAGCGTGGTGGACGTGCAGAACAAGCAGTTCGCGAACGCGGCCGAATTCAAGAAGGCGCACCCGGATATCGCGCTGTGGCGTGAGATCCGCACGGCGCTGACGGGCGATGGCGCGGGCCAGGGCGACGCTTACTTCCAGCAGGTGAAGGGTTCCGAGATTCCGCCCGACAAGGACACTGACGGAAACCCCATCGGTATGTTCAACGCGAAAGTCGTATCGGCCGAAGGCAAGAACCTGATCGCGAACGTGGACAATGCCGGCGGAGACGTGACGCTGGTGTTCGAGCATCCCCTGAACGTGAAGGAGATCCAGGCCGGAACGGCGTTCAAGTTCAAGGGCGTGGTGGATTCGTACACGAAGCAGCCGTACATGCTGACGCTGACCATCGACGATCCGAAGACGGAGATCGATGGCCTGCCCGCCAAGGCGTTCTCGGCGCTGCCCGCCACGCACCATACGCGCAAAACCGTCCACAAAAAGTGACGGGTTTCCGTCGCTTCCCGCTTTGATTCCAACCGGCCGCGTCTCGCGATTGCGGCCGGTTTTTTCCATTCCGGCTGTTCCATTGCTAAACTGAAGTTGCTGTATGCCTCTATACGAATACAAATGTCATGGCTGCGGTAAGACATTCGAGGTGATACAGAAGTTCTCCGATGAACCGTTGAAAACTCACGTCGAGTGCGGAGGCGATTTGGAACGGCTGCTCTCGGCTCCGGCGCTGCAGTTCAAGGGTTCCGGATGGTACGTGACGGATTACGCCGGGAAAAACGGCGGTTCGAAGCCGGAAGGCAAGTCGGATTCGGGCGACAAGAAGTCCGAATCGAATGCTTCCGGCGAGACGAAATCCGCGCCTGCCCCCACGGAGAGCAAGCCCGCCTCGACCTCATCCACTACTTCGGAATCGAAGTAGGGTTCCCAGCCAGCAGACCCATCAGAATGCCGCCGCCGGAAGTGCGAAAGCGACACCCGGTGGCGGCATTTTTCGCCGACCTTGGGCCCGGACTGATCACCGGCGCGGCGGACGACGACCCATCCGGAATCTCCACCTACTCGGTTACCGGCGCGGCATTCGGCTTCTCCTCGCTGTGGACCGCGATCTTCAGTTTTCCGCTGATGGTGGCAGTGCAACTGATGTGCGCGCGGCTCGGCATGGTTTCCGGGCGCGGGCTGGCGGGCAACATCCGGCGGCGCTATCCGCGGTGGGTCATGTGGACGGCGTGCGCGATGCTGCTCGTTGCCAATATTTTCAATATCGGCGCGGATCTCGCCGGCATGTCGGACGCGCTCGCGATGGTGACGCATGTCCCCTCGCTCGTGTGGGCGCCTGCCATCGCCATCGGCCTCGTGCTGATGGTGTTCTACACGTCCTACAGAACCGTCGCATCCATTTTCAAATGGCTGACGCTGGTGTTGTTCGCCTACGTGATCGCGGCGTTCCTGGCGCGTCCGGACTGGCGCGCGGTTCTGCACGACACGTTCGCTCCGTCCATCAGGTTCAACAGCGAATACTTCTCCGTGCTGGTGGGAATTTTCGGAACGACGATCTCCCCCTATTTGTTCTTCTGGCAGGCGTCGCAGGAAGTGGAGGAAGAGCGCGCGGCGGGCAGAAGGACAGTGGCCCAGAGGCGGGGCGCAACGCATGAGGAGATCGCGAAGTCGCGGCGCGACGTGCTCACCGGAATGTTCTTTTCGAACCTGGTGATGTACTTCATCATCCTGACCACGGCCGCAACGCTTCATGTGCACGGGCTTCGGCAGATTGAAACGGCGCGGCAGGCGGCCGAAGCGCTGAGGCCGCTCGCGGGCAATGGAGCCTATCTGCTGTTCACGCTGGGGCTGATCGGCACCGGAATGCTGGCGGTTCCGGTGCTGGCGGGTTCGAGCGCCTATGCGGTGGCCGAATCGATGGCATGGGGCGCATCGCTCGATCGGTCGCCGCGTCTCGCGCCGAAATTTTACGCGGTGCTGGCGCTGGCGGTCGCGATCGGAATGTCGCTCGATTTCGCGGGATTCAACTCGGTGCGGATGCTGTTCTGGTCCGCCGTGGTGAACGGGATGCTCGCGCCGCCGCTGATCGTGCTGGTGATTCTGCTGACGGGCGACAGGACCGTGATGGGCGAACGTTGCTCATCGCGCGCGACGCGGACGCTCGGATGGGTCTGCGCGGGCGTGATGTCGGCGTGCGCGGTGGGAATCTTCGTGGCGTGAGTCAGCGCTTCGCGCCAGGATGGGCGGAATCGTAGACCCGCACCAGATCCGTAATCGCCACATGCGTGTACTTCTGGGTGGTGGAAAGCCGTGCGTGCCCGAGCAGTTCCTGGATGGAGCGGAGATCCGCGCCATCGGCCAGCAGATGCGTGGCGAAGGCGTGGCGGAGGGTGTGCGGGTGGATGCCGGGGTCGCCCGCGATGAAGCGCGCGTAGAAGCTCACGATGTGTCGAGCGCCGCGATCGGACAATCGCGCGCCGCGATTGCTGAGCAGCACGGCCTCGCGTTCGGCGGTGAGCGGGCGCTCGGCCAGCCAGCGCTCGAGCGCATCGGCCGCTTTCGATCCATAGGGTACCTGGCGCTCTTTGCGGCCTTTGCCGCGCACGCGCAGCCAGCGCTCGGAGCGGTCGATATCGGCGAGGTTCAGGCCCACGGCTTCGCTCACGCGCAGCCCGCAGCCGTAGAGGAGTTCGAAGAGCAGAAGGTCCCGTATGGGCCACGGGCGGTCGAATTTGTCTTCGGCAACGCCATCGATCAGCGCATTCGTCACTTCGGCGTTGGGCGCGTCGGGCAGCGTCTTCGGCATCTTCGGCAGGCGGAGCAGCCGCGCGGGGTCGCTTGCGATGCGATGCTCACGCGAGAGGAAGCGGAAGAACGCCCGGATGGTGGCCAGCTTTCGGCGAATGGTGGCCGGCTTCGGATCGCGTGAATAGAGATTCGCCAGCCATTCGCGAAGCGCCAGCAGATCGAATTCGGCGAGCGGCGGCGGCGCGGAATCCGGCGGCGAGAAGTAATGAAGGAATTCGCGGAGGTCCGCGCCATAATTGCGAATCGTATGGGGCGATTCGCTGCGCAGCGCGAGGGCGGCGAGGAAATCGGCAATGGCCTGGGCGAGTTCAGACATGGACGCAAAGCGCTTCGAGCGCGCGGTCGCAGATGGCCTGCTGACGCTGCGCCCGGTCGCGGAGGGGCGTTACGAGCGGAGGGAACAGGTCGAAGGCGATGTTCGCCGGCTGATAATGCCTGGGATCGGCGTGGGAAACGTAATGGCAGAGCGAACCGAGCGCGGTCTCGCGCGGAAACGGCCGCGGCGTTTCGCCCCTGAGCGCCGCTGCGGCGAAGAGTCCCGCGGCGAGGCCCGTGGCGATGGATTCCACGTAACCTTCCACGCCCGAAATCTGGCCCGCGAAGAACACGTCGCGGTTTGAGCGCAGCTGCAGAGCCGGCGTGAGCAGCGCGGGCGAATTGATGTACGTGTTTCGGTGGATCTGGCCAAAGCGCAGAAATTCGGCGGCTTCAAGCCCCGGGATCAGGCGCAGCACGCGCTTTTGCTCGGGAAAGCGCAAATGATTCTGGAAGCCGACCAGATTGAAACTGTCGGCCCGCAGATTCTCGCGGCGAAGCTGCACGGCGGCATACGGCCGCCGGCCGGTGCGCGGGTCGGTAAGGCCCATCGGCTTCATGGGACCGAAACGCAGCGTATCCCGGCCGCGCCGCGCGATCTCCTCGATGGGCAGGCACGCTTCGAAAAACGGGCAATCGTTCGGGATGTGCGATTCGACTTCTTCCGCCGCGATCAGCGCATCCACGAAGCGTTCGTACTCATCGCGCGTGAACGGGCAGTTCAGGTAATCGCCTTCGGAATCCGCGCCGTCGAGAGATTTGTCATACCGCGAAGCGGCGAAGACGACGGAATGATCGATCGTATTGGCATCCACAATCGGGCTGATGCTGTCGTAAAAGAACTGCCGGTCTGACCCGGTGAGCCGCCCAATGCCGGCGGCGAGCGCGTCGCTCGTCAGCGGTCCGGTCGCAACAATCGTGAGTGAGGCCGGCTCGATTTCGGTGACTTCTTCGCGATGAACCTGGATGCGCGGATGCGTTTCGATGGCGCGCATCACTTCGTC
>DAIDJK010000378.1 GCA_027450225.1 Bryobacterales bacterium
TCTGACGCAGACCGGCTTCTCCGATGTCGAATGGGTAAGGATCGGCGGCATCGGCGGCGGCGAACTCGAGCTCGATCGCGGCCTGCGCCTCATACGTCGTGTGATGACAAATGCCCAGCATGGAAGAAACGGCATCGAACAGCCTGCCGCACGATGATGTTTCCACGGTGTTGACGCTCCGCGCGATCATCTGATCGACGATGCGGACGTCCGCGGCGGGAATGCGGCTGAACAGCGGCAGAGCGGGCGTCGCCTCGTTCCCGAAAGCGTCGCGCAGATAAGCCAGGGCGCTGCGCCAGGGCTGGCGAACGGCGGCGTCGCCTCCGGGCAGGGGCGTATAGCGGAAATGGGCGCGGCGTTCGAACGCGCTGAAATCGCAAACCAGAAATTCGCCGCCCCAGATTTTTCCGTCCGTACCGTACCCTGTGCCGTCCAGGGCAACGCCGATCACTTTGCCACTGATCCCGTTATCCGCCATGCAGCCGGCGATATGCGCGTGATGGTGCTGCACGCCGATGCAGGGCAGGCCGGATTGTTCGAGCGCGAAGCGCGTGCTGAGGTAACCGGGATGGAGATCGTGTGCGGCCGCCACCGGCGCAACGCGGAAAAAGCCGCGAAGATGTTCGAGGGTCTGGTGGAAGAAATCCATCGTCTCGAGATTTTCCAGATCGCCGATGTGCTGGCTGAGGATGGCGTAGCGGTCTTTGGTGAGGCAGAGCGTATTTTTCAGCTCGCCGCCGGCGCCGAGTACTTCGAGCAGCGGAATTCCGAGGTCGACCGGCCGGGGCGCATAGCCGCGCGAGCGCCGCACCGGATATGGCTGGCCCTCGAAGGTCTGGAGAACGGAATCGTCTACCCGCATGTGGATCTCGCGATTGTGCAGGAGGAAGAAATCGGCGAGTCCGCTCAGCCTGCGCCGGGCTTCTTCATTGCCGCAGACGATGGGCTCCTCGCTGAAATTGCCGCTCGTCATGACCAGCATTTCGAGACGCGTGTTCTCAAAGAGCAGCTGATGCAAGGGCGTGTAGGGCAGCATGATGCCCAGAAGCGAATTGCCCGGCGCGACGCCCGAGGCTACGGGCGCGTGCGGGCGGCGCGGAACGAGAACGATGGGCCGCTCGGCGCTGGCCAGAAGGGCGCGGTCTGCGCCGGAAACCTCGCCGATCGCATTCGCAACGGCAAGATCGCGGGCCATCACGGCGAAGGCCTTGCCGCTGCGGCGCTTGCGCGAGCGGAGAAGGCTGACCGCCGCTTCGTTCGTGGCGTCGCATGCGAGATGGAAGCCGCCCAGACCTTTGATCGCGATCACCTGTCCGGCTTCGAGCAGCCGTCGCGTTTCGGCAAGAACATCCGGCGCGTCGGCGGCGTCGAAGACAAGCGGCTCTCCGGCGGCAAACTGCCCGGCAGACATCAGGGCAAGCGCGGGGCCGCACTGAGCACACGCATTCGGCTCCGCGTGAAACCGGCGATCCAGCGGATTTTCGTATTCCTCGCGGCAGTCCGGGCACATTTCGAAGGCGCGCATCGTGGTGAGCCGTCGATCGTAGGGAACGTCCGTGATGATGGTGTACCGGGGACCGCAGTTGGTGCAGTTGGTGAACGGATATCCGAAGCGCCGGCCACCCGGGGTCCTGACCTCCCGGGCGCATTCGGCGCACAGGCCCGCATCCGGCGGCACGAGCGCGAATTCGTCCGGCTGCGAGATGCTTTCCCGGATGACGAAGGAGGTCTCGCCCGCGATGGCGCATTCCTCCACGGCCAGATGGTCTATGCGGGCCAGCGGCGGCAATCCGGATTGAAGGGCGCCGAGGAAACGGCTGATGGCGGAGGTATCGCCCTCCACTTCGATGACGACCCCGGTCGAATCATTGAGGACAAAGCCCGTAAGGGAGTGCTGCTGCGCGGTGCGATAAACGAACGGGCGGAATCCGACGCCCTGAACCACTCCGGTAACGCCGATACGCCTGCGGACCAGTTGCGCGGTCATGATGGCCACCGGGCAAGGGCGTCGACAACAAGATCGGGGATGCGGGCGAGGGCGCTTTCGACGGCTGCCGTGAGCTCGGTCGACCAGTCATTCGACTCCGGCTGCACGCCAAAGAGAATGATCTCTTCCGGTTTTGCGCCGACAAGCTCGAGCGCCACCAGAAGATCCGCCAGGCCAAGCTGATGCACGCTGGATTTGCCAGGAAGGGCCGCGAGCGCCGGTCCCTCGAAGCGAACGATGGTCCCCGGCTTCTCGCCGGCATCGACGGAGTCGATCACGATCAGGCGGCGAACCCCGGCGACGTGAGCGAGGAGAGCCAGCCCATGAGTTCCGCCATCGAGCAGGGTTATGGATGGGGGAATGCGGGTATCGCTCTCGAGAGCGCGGATGGCGTGGACGCCGAATCCGTCGTCCTGATGAAGGACATTGCCGAGGCCGAGGATCATGGTATCCGGCATATCACCTGAAGTCACGAGGCAAGCTTCCGCATAAAAGATGCAATGCGGCGGGCCGCGTGCTTGATGTCGTCAGCGCTGTTCGCGGCTGGCGCGCCGAATGCGAAGTCGCTGGCCGGCACGCGGCACAGCCACGCCTGGCCGTGGAATCCGAACAGCGCGCCGGCAAGCGCGAGAACGGATGACGGGGGGATGGAATGGCTGAACTGACCTGCGTTCGGATCGGCGGACACCCGCTCGATGATGACACGGGATGCGCCGGCATCGGCATCCACGAAGAGAACGGCGTCGAATCCGGACAAGCCGGCGGCGATCTCCGGCGTAAGCTGATGCGCCTCGAGAAAATCGACGCGCTCGAAATCCGCCGCGGCGGGATGGCAAGCCGCCACGGTTTCGTGCGCCACTGCGTCGTGGCCCCGCAGGCGGCTGCCGATGCTGATGACAAGCAGTTTCATGCCGCCCCCCGGGCAAGGCTGCCCAACAGCTTTCCATCGGGACCGAACCACTCAACCGTGAGCGGCATCCTCCCCAGCGCATGCGTTGAGCAGGAAAGGCAGGGATCATAGCAGCGGACCGCGGCTTCGAGCCGATTCAAATCGCCGTCCGCGGGAGCGCCGCCAGCGGGGATCGATCGGATGAAATGGCGGGCGGTCTGTTCGACCGCCATATTGATGGCGCGATTGTTCTGCGACGTCGCGATCAGCAGATCGGCTTTGGTGAGGAGACCGTTTTCATCCACCTTATAGCGATGGAACAATGTTCCCCGGGGCGCCTCGCAACTCCCGACGCCTTCGCGGGCATTCAGCGACGCATGCGCGCAGACCGGCTCGCCGAATAATTCGGGGTCGTCGATCGACTGCTCGATGCGCTCGATCATATGAAGCATCTCGATGACGCGGGCGAGATGATACAGGAACGATTCACAAACGGGTCCCCGCGCCCGCTGCCTGAATTCGGCCAGTTCGCGATCCGCGCGGGGCGTGCCCGCCGAGCGCGCAATATTCAGGCGCGCGAGCGGCCCCACACGATAGCAGCCATCCGGATAGCCGAGCGGCCGGTAATACGCGGCCTTCATATAAGAGTCCGAACTGGCGGTCTCAGCGAGATGATCGAAATAGCGCTCCGGGAGAAAATCGGCGAGGACTTCGCCGGCGGAATTCATGATCCGGATTTTTCCGTCGTAATACTCGAGTTCGCCGGAATCGGACGCCGTGGCCAGGAACAGGGAAGGGAAGTTCCCCATGTTTTCGATCTCGGGCCGGAACGAATCGAGCAGTGGCTTGAGGCGCTGGAGCGCGATCGAAACCGATTCAAGCGCTTCCGGTATCCACGCCAGAATCTCTTCCCGGTGCGCATGCGGGAAACGGCTGTCTACGCCGCCTGGGCCGCTCCACGACGGGTGAATTCGTTTTCCGCCGAGTAGTTCGATAACGCGCTGCCCGAACTGGCGGAGCCGGATGCCGCGGCGGAGGAGGTCCGGTTCAGCTTCGAGGAGGGCGAACAGATTCCGTTTCGGCGCCGGAGCATCCATGCCGAGCAGCAGATCCGGCGACGAGAGATGAAAAAAGCTGAGCGCGTGCGACTGAAGAATCTGCGCGTAATTGGCGAGTCTGCGTTGTTTGACTGCCGCCGGCGGGGGATGAACGCCAAGCAGCATGTCACCCGCTTTGGAACTGGCGAGGATGTGGCTGATGGGGCAGATGCCGCAGACGCGCGACATAATCGCGGGCATCTCTCCATAGGGCCGCCTTTCACAGAACTTTTCGAATCCCCGGAATTCGGTGACGTGGAAAGTGGCGGACTCGATTTCGCGCGCCTCGTTGAGAGAGAGCGAAATCTTCGCGTGACCTTCGATGCGAGTAACCCGGTCGACAACCACGGTGCGGGTCAGCATCCGAATTTCCTTCCACCCGGGGGCTTTTTGCCGGCGAGGACAGCCGTGATGATCTCGAAAATGGAGTCAGCCGAAGGCGGGCATCCGGGCAGATACCAATCGACCTCAACCACGTCATGCAGCCGCAGCACGCGGCCGAGCAGGCGCGGAACCGGGTCTGGCGGGGCGGACAAGGCGCGAACCACGGCCGGATCACCGTAGGCGGCTTCAAGGATATTCTCGAGCGGAAACAGGTTGCGCATCGCCGTGACGTTTCCGGTGACGGCGCAATCGCCGAACGCAATCAGCGTCTTCGAGCGCGCGCGAATAGTCCGCAGATCCCTGAGGTGATCTTCATTCGCTACTGCGCCTTCCACAAGCGCGATGTCCACGGCCTCGGGGAACTCTTTGATGTCCATGAGGGGCGAATAACAGATATCCGCCGCGGCCGCGAGATCGATCAGGCGTTCGTCGAGATCGAGAAAGGACATGTGGCATCCGGAGCAGCCTCCGAGCCAGGCGGTGGCGAGCCGCGGCCTGCGGTTCAGATCCATATCTTTTCCCGCCGCGCCGCGATGATCTGGCGGATGAAGCCGCTGTCCTTCTTCATCTCCGCCGCAGGTTTGTTCTTCAGGAAAAGCGCGCCGGTGGGGCACGTCCGCACGCATTTCCCGCAGCCCGTGCAACTCTCCGAGTGGCCCCAGGGCTCGGCCAGATCCGTAATGATGCGGGCCGTACGCCCGCGGCCGGCGACATCCAGCGTATGGGCTCCTTCGATTTCGTCGCATGCGCGCACGCAGCGCGTACACAGAATGCAGCGGTTGTGATCGAGGCCGAAGCGCTCATGGCTCAGGTCGATGGTTCGCGCAGGGTAACGCGGCGTGAAGCGAACGTGATCGACGTCGAGAGCGGCGGCCAGGCTCTGGAGCTCACAGTATCCGTTTACTACGCAAACCGAGCAAACGTGATTGCCCTCCGCGAGGAGAAGCTCAACCAGCAGCTTGCGCTGCTCGCGCAGGGCGCTGGTTTCGGTCCGGACGACCATGCCCTCCGCTGCCCTGGTGAGGCAGGCGGCCCGAAGCTTGTTCTGCCCGGCGATCTCCACCATGCACAGACGGCACGCGCCAGGCGCGCTGAGACCTTCCACGGCGCAGAGTTTCGGGATGAAGATTCCCGCGTCTTCCGCGGCGGCCAGGATTGTCTCGCCTTCGAGCGCGGTGACCATTCGGCCGTCGATTTCGAGAGTGTGGACGCTCATGCCGCGGCTTCTCCATGCATCCGGCAGCGTGCGGCGGGGCAGCGGCGGGCGTGGATGTGCGACTCGTACTCTTCGCGAAAATATCGGAGCGTGCTGATGACCGGATTCGGCGCGGCGATTCCCAGTCCGCAGGCGCTGGTGTTCTGAAGCAGATCCGCCAGTTCCATGAGACGGGCGATATCGCGCGGGTCGCCTTCGCCCCGCGTGATGCGCTCGAGGATGCTGTGCATCTGGACCGTTCCGGCCCGGCAGGGGACGCATTTGCCACAGGATTCTTCCATGCAGAATTCCATGAAGAAACGCGCGATATCGACCATGCAGGTGGAGGAATCCATCACGATCAATCCGCCTGATCCCATCATCGTGCCGATCGCAGGAAGCGAATCGTAATCCATCGGCACGCCGAGCGCCGAGGCGGGAATGCATCCCCCGGCGGGACCGCCAGTCTGCGCGGCTTTGAATTCGTAGCCTTCCGGAACGCCGCCCCCGATGTCCTCGATGATGGTTTGAAGCGACGTGCCGACGGGCACCTCGACCAGCCCGGTGCGCGCCACCCTTCCGGCCAGCGCGAAGATTTTCGTTCCGGGGCTGGCAGGGGCGCCGATCTTCGAGAACCACTCCGCGCCGTTCGCGACGATCGCGGGGACGTTGGCGAAGGTTTCCACATTATTGATGAGCGTGGGCGCCCCCCACAGGCCGGATTCCGGGGGATAGGGAGGTCTCGGCCTCGGCTGGCCTCTTCCGCCTTCGATGGACGCGATGAGCGCGGTTTCTTCCCCGCAGACATAGGCGCCGGCGCCGATGCGGAGGTCGATGCGGAAATTGAAGCTGGTATCGAAGATGCGCTCTCCGCAGAGCCGCTCGTTTCTGGCCTGCCCGATCGCGGTCTGGAGTCTTTCGATGGCCAGCGGCGATTCGCCGCGGGCGTAGATAAAGCCCTGCTGGGCCCCCACGGCGCGCCCCGCGATGACCATGCCTTCGAGCACCCGGTGAGGATCGCCTTCGAGAACGCTGCGGTTCATGAAGGCGCCGGGGTCGCCCTCATCCGCGTTGCACACCACGTATTTCACCGGGCTTTTCTGGCGCGCAACCAGTTCCCATTTGAGCCCCGCCGGGTAACCGGCGCCGCCGCGTCCCCGCAATCCGCTGCGCCGGATCACGGAGATGATTTCGTCCGGCGTCATGCGCGTGACGGCCTGCAGCAGCGCTTCGTAACCACCGGCCGCGATGTAGTCGCGAATGCGCTCGGGGTCCGCGCGGCCGGAATTGGCAAGAACCAGGCGTCGCTGCCCTTTGTAAAACGGATGGTCCGCAGTCATCGCCGGATGCGCGCCGGCGATAACGGCAGGGGCATGCCCGGGCGCGACCTTCGAATAAATGAGGTCGCGCTTCGAGCTGCGAATCAGCGGGCCGTCGCCGCACAGACCCATGCAGCCCGTGCCGGCTATTTCGACGGCGCCGCCAAGGCCCTGCCGCTCGACCTCCTGCTCCAGGCTGCGCCGGACGGCCCCGGCGCCGCTCGACAGGCAGCCCGCGACAGTGCAACACAGGATGCGATCACGGAGGCGCGATTGCCGGTCCTGCTCAGCCTCGCGCGCGCGGGCCAGGATTTGCGGCGTCATACTTCCTTTCCATTTCGGCGCTGAGGGCTGCCGGCGTTGCCCGCGACATGGCGGCGCCGTCGCACACGGCCACCGGCGCGAGGCCGCAGGAGCCGACGCACCGGCCGGTTGTCACCGCCCATCCGTTGCGCGCGCATGCGCGGCGAGCCGAATCGAGGAGGTTCGCCGCGCCCTGGACATAGCAGGCGGTTCCCATGCAAACAACCGCTTCATGCGGCGCCGGGGACGTGAAACGGAAAAGATGATAGAACGTGGCGACGCCGAGGACGCGGCTCGGGGGCAGGCGGAGCTTTCGGGCAATGTGCCGCATCAAACCGGACGTGAGATAGCCCCATTCCTTCTGCGCTGCGTGCAACACCTCAATCAGCGCGTGGCCCGAATAGTGATGGCCGGCCATCACGGCGTCGAGAGCCTTCAGCCGTTCGTCTTCGTTGCCGCTCGCCGGAATCATGCCCGTACTCGATGATCCCTGGCAGCCTCGATGGCCGCGCGGTCGTCTTCCTCCAGCTCATCGACCGGGACCACCTTGTAGCCGGTAAAGATGCTGTCCAGCAGGCCCCGTTTTTCCGCGCTCGACACGATCAGGCACATGTGAACGTGAACGATGCCGAAGGCGATGAAAACGAACATCAGGCAAAAGTGGATCAGCCGAATGTTCTGGATGTCGATGTAACCGGGTATCCAGCCCACCAGCACCGTCAGCACCGGGTTCTGAGCCAGCCAGTTGAACATCACGAGCCCGGTCACGATCTCCACGAAAATCAGAGCGTAGATGCCGAGGTACGACGCCGCGGCCAGCGGATTGTGACCGACCTTGGATAACGGCCGCGGGCGAATGAACGCGTAGAACTTCGCGACCTCGATCATCTCCTTCCACCTGGCGCGGCTGACCGGCGCCATCGCGCTCAGCTTCACCCAGCGGTCGCCTGCGAAGAACAGGTAGATCCGAATCAGGAAGAACGCGATAAAGCACATGGCGAAGGCTTCGTGAGCGAAGCGGAATGTGCCCATCAGAAACGTGGTCTTCGTTTGCCCCACTATGAATGGGTTGTGGATGTAGTATCCGGTGAAGGCGAGCAAACCAATCGAGAGCACCAGACCCCAGTGCGCCAGACGCAGCGGATATTGCCAGACATAAACCGCGATCGCGGGACCGATGCGCATTCGCGGATGCGCCAGCTTCCGCGGCGCACGTTCAGGTGGAACGGGAGCCGCGGCGGGTTTCATTTGCGGTTGCATGGCTGTTTCCTTTTACGAAATACGCGGAATGGTGTACTCACGGCCCCGCGCATCCACCATGTGGACCGCGCAGGCGAGGCACGGATCGAAGGAGTGAACGGTCCGCAGAATTTCGAGCGGGCGGTTCGGGTCGGCCACGGGCGTGTTCAAAAGAGACGCCTCATAAGCGCCGCGCACTCCCTGCGCATCGCGCGGGCCGGCGTTCCACGTGGTGGGAACCACTGCCTGATAATTCCGGATCGCCTTGTGATCGATTTCGATCCAGTGGCCGAGCGAGCCGCGCGGAGCTTCATGCAGGCCGAAGCCGCTGGCCGAGGCAGGCCATGAGCCCGGATCCCATCGCGCCGCATTGAAGATGGCCGTGTTGCCGTGTTCGAGATTGAAGGCGAGCTGATCCACCCATCCCTCAAGCTGATTCGCCATGATCTGTGCTTCGAGCGCGCGCGCGGCAAGACGGCCGAGCGTGGAGAACAGAACCGAAGGCGGAGCGTTCAACGCCTTGAGCGCGCCATCCACCGCATCGCGAATCTCTTTTCTGCCCGCCGCATAGCCCACCACCATGCGCGCCAATGGCCCCACTTCCATCGGCTGACCGTCGTAACGCGGAGCCTTGAGCCAGGAGTATTTCGCGTCCACGTCCAGGTGATCGAACGGAGGCTTCGGCCCGGTATATTTCGGGTTCGTCTCTCCGGCGGACGGATGCTTTGGCTGCGCGTCGCCGCCTGCATATTCGTACCAGGAGTGCGCCACCGATTCCGTGATTTTGGCTGGATCGACCGGATGGACCCTGGTGAGATCCCTGCCGAGCACCACGCCGCGCGGAAACAGAAACGTTCCGGGGTCCCTCTGATCGCCGGACGAATAATCGCCGTAGGACAGGAAGTTCCCAAGACCTTCGCCCCGCGAGAACCAGTCCTTGTAATAAGGGGCGACGGCCAGCACATCCGGAATGTAGTAGTCGCTGACGAACCGGCGCGCGCTTCGCGCCAGATCGCGAAGCACTTCGATCCGCTCCGGATTGATCACGGCGGCGGGTTCGTTCGGATCCATGGCGGTGGACATGCCCCCGACCAGAAACGACTGGGGATGAGGATTCTTGCCGCCGAGGATGGCGTGCATGCGGATGAAATCTTTCTGCCACTCGAGCGCCTCGAGATAATGCGCCACGGCCAGCAGATTCAGTTCGGGAGGAAGATTGTAAGCCGGGTGGCCCCAGTAGCCGCTGGCGAACAGGCTGAGCTGCCCGCTGTCCACCACGGCCTTTACGCGGCGCTGCACGTCGCGGAAATACGTCGTGCTCGATTTGGAGCAGTCCGATATGGATTGGGCGATCTGCGAAGTCTTCGCCGGGTCGGCCTTGAGCGCCGAAGCGACGTCCACCCAGTCGAGCGCGTGCAGATGGTAGAAGTGGATCACGTGATCCTGCACCATCTGCGAGCCGGCGATCAGATTGCGCACGATACGCGCGTTGTCCGGCACTTCGATTCCCAGCGCGTCTTCCACCGCGCGAACGCTCGCGATCGAATGAACCGTTGTGCAGACCCCGCAGATGCGCTGCGTCCAGATCCACGCCTCGCGCGGGTCGCGGCCCTGGAGAATCATCTCGATGCCGCGAAACATGGTGCCTGAACTCCAGGCGTCGGTGAGTTTGCCGCCATCCAGCTGCGCTTCGATACGCAGATGACCCTCAATGCGGGTGACCGGATCCACTACAATTCGCGACATGTCAATTCTCCTTCCGTACTGAATCGGGGGGCGGCGCAGGCGGCGCTGCCGGACGGAGCGTGCTCGCCAGACCGTGGCCCGTCACCCCCACCAGCGCCGCGCCCACCAGACCCAGCCCCAGTTTCGTGGCGGTCATCTCCACGCCGAAGCCCGGTACCGATGGCAGCCTTTCATAGAACGGCGACATGTGGTCCCAGAAGCGCGGCGATGCGCAGCCGATGCAGCCGTGGCCGGCGCGAATGGGCCAGCTGGTGTGATCGTTCCATTGCACGATGGGGCAGTTGAATGTCGCTTCGGGTCCTTTGCAGCCCATCTTGTAAAGGCACCAGCCCTTGCGATGGCCTTCGTCGCCCCATTCGGTGACGAAGCGGCCGGCGTCGAAATGGGCGCGCCGCTCGCACTGGTCGTGGATGATGCGCCCGTAGGCGAACAACGGCCGTGAATACTGGTCCACTGCGGGCAGGTCGTTGAAGGTGAGGTAGTGCACCAGCACCGCTGCCGTATTCGCCGGATTGTGGGGACAACCGGCCATGTTGATCACCTTGATCCCCGGCAGCGCCTCATGCACGCCGACCGCTCCTGTCGGATTCGGTTTGGCCGCCACCAGGCCGCCGTCGAAGGCGCAGGCGCCCACCGCGATGGTGGCGGCGGCGTTCGAGCAGACCTCGCGCGCAATGTCGATCGCGGCGCGGCCCCCGATAGTACAGTGGATGCCGCCCTCCGCGGTGGGGATGGAGCCTTCCACCACCACCAGATACTTGCCCTTCTCCTCCTTCACCACCCGGTCGAGCGTGCGGGTGGCCGCTTGTCCCGCGCCCGCCATAATCGTCTCGTGATACTCCCAGGAGAGAAGGTCGAGCACCGCTTCGCCGACATTCGGGTGGCTCGAGCGAAGCATGGACTCCGAACAGCCGGCGCAATCCTGAAACTCCAGCCAGACCAGCACCGGCTTGCGCGCCTTCGCTACGGCGGCCATCGCCTGCGGCAGAAAACGATCGGGCAGCGCCAGCGTGCCCAGCATGGCGCTGCAGAATTTCACCAGCTGGCGGCGCGTAATGCCCCGCCGCTCCAGCGCATCTTTCATTTCTGTTCCGGGTGCAAGCATATTTACCTCGTGGCTGCTCCACTGCCTGTAACAGCGGCAGCCGTTTCGTTCATCGCTGCTCTTTTTGCATCGAGCCGGGCCCCCAGCCAGTCCAGCCAGGCCTCGAAGCCAACGCCCGTCACCGCCGAAGTCTGCAGAATGGCAATGCCGGGGTGGATCTGCCGCGCGTATTCCATCGCCAGCGCGGGCTGAAAGGGGACATAGGGCAGCAGGTCGGCCTTGTTCAGAATCATCAGTTCCGCTTTGCGGAAAATTCCGGGATACTTCAGCGGCTTGTCCTCGCCTTCGCAAACGCTCAGCACGACGATTTTGGCGTCTTCTCCCAGGTCGAAGCTGGTCGGGCAAACCAGATTGCCGACGTTCTCGATCAGGAGCAGGTCGAGATCGTCCAGATTCCAGCCCTGAAGATGCCTTTCCACCATTCGCGCGTCCAGATGGCAAGCTCCGGCCGTGGTGATCTGGCGAACGGGATAGCCATAACGAGCCAGCCTGTTCGCATCGTTCTCGGTCTGGATGTCGCCCGTAAGAACCGCGGTGCGGGTTCCGGCGGCAAGCAACGCCAGCGTACGTTCCAGAAACGCCGTTTTGCCCGCGCCGGGAGAACCGATGAAGTTCAGGGAAAGAACGCCGGCGTTGCCGAGTGTGTTTCGCAATTCGTTCGCGATCCGCTGATTTTCGCTGAGTACCTTTGTTTCTGCAGGCGTCACCGTCATGCCGCCTCCTCTTTCGTCCCCGTCAGGGGTTCTTCAAGTTCGATCCACGCGATGTCGAGTTCGTCGCCCGCCGCCCGGTCGATCAGACATTCGAGCGGCTCGAGGAGCGTATCTTTCACCAGCGCGTCGAAGCAGAATTGCAGGGAATCGGCATCCACCCCGGCGTAGTCCCCGATGCGCAGGCAGATCCGCGTAGCGTGGCAGCCGGGCCGCGAGCGCAGTTCCTTCGCGACCGCCTCCAGAACGGAACTGGCGAGACTCAGTTCGTGCATTCCATGCTCCTCAACAAATCCTCGGAAGCTGATCGCCCGGGAGCAGATCGACAATGCGGGACGATCCGAAAGCAGTCCACATGGTCACCAGACCGGGATGATCCGCGCCCACTACGCCGATGACGTCCGCTTCCCGGCCAAGCGGATGCCTGCGCATGGCGTCGACGATGTCGTCAGCCGCCTCCGGCGCGGCGACGGCGACCAGTTTCCCTTCATTGGCGACGTAGAGCGGATCGAGCCCCAGCAATTCGCACGCGCCCCTCACCTGATCCCGAACCGGGATACGTTTCTCGTCGATGCGTATGCTGACCCGCGATTGCGCGGCGATTTCATTGAGCGCGCTCGAGAGGCCGCCTCGCGTGGGATCGCGCATGCACCGGATGTTGCGCGACGCGCCTAGCATCTGCGCCACCAGCGTGTGCAGCGCGGCTGAGTCGCTTTCGATCGCGGTCTCGAATTCAAGGCCTTCGCGGCTGGAAAGAATGGCGATGCCATGCTCGCCAATGGAGCCGCTGAGGATCACAAGATCTCCCGGGCGCGCCTGATCGGCCGAGAGACGGAGACCCTCCGGAACCAGCCCAATCCCCGTTGTGGTGATGAACAGGCCGTCGCCCTTCCCCTTCTGAACCACCTTGGTGTCACCGGTTACGATGGCGACGCCCGCGTCCGAGGCAGCCGCGGCCATCGATCGGGCCATGCGGCGCAGAGTTTCTCTGGAGAGCCCTTCCTCCGCGATGAAGGCCGCGCTCAGGTAGAGCGGCCAGGCGCCCGCCATGGCGAGATCGTTGACGCTTCCATGGACCGCAAGAGAGCCGATATCGCCACCGGGAAAGATCAGCGGCTGCACCACGAAGGAGTCGGTGGTGAACGCAAGACGCAAGCCTTTGATGTCGAGCACCGCCTGGTCGTCCAGGCGGTCGAGAATCGGATTCGAGAATGCCGGAAGAAAGATATCGCGAATCAGTTCGGCGCTGAGGCGGCCGCCGCTGCCATGCCCGAGCATGATCTTTTCCTGCGCCGGAAGGGGCAGGGGACAGACGAAAAGTTCTGGATCGAAACCCGGTTCAGGCATGGCGTTTATACCGGTACCAGGCGGCGCATGCCCCTTCGGACGACACCATGGGCGCGCCGAGGGGCGTCATGGGCGTGCAGCGTTCGCCGAAGGCGCCGCATTCGCCGGGTTTCAGCAATCCCTGCAGGACCAGCGCGCTTCGGCATTCCTTCGGCTCCTCCACGGCAAGTGGCCCGAGATGAAAAACCTTTTCGGCGTCGAAACGAAGGAACTCGTCGCGCAGCCGCAGTCCGCTCCGGCCGATTTCACCGATTCCGCGCCATTTGCGGTCCGACACTGTAAAGACGCGGCTTACGGCCTGCTGTGCGGCGATGTTGCCGGTGCGCGAAACCGATCGGGAATATTGGTTTTCCAACTCCGCCCGCCCGCTTTCCAGTTGTTCGACCAGCATTGCGATGGCTTCCAAAAGATCGACGGGTTCGAACCCGCCGACCACGATCGGAATGTTGAATTCCCGCGCCAGATCTTCGTAGGCGCTGAAACCGGCGATGGCGCAGACATGGCCAGGCGCGATGAACCCCTGTACGCGATGCGCTGGGGATTCAAGGATCAACCGCATGGCCGGCGGCACCAGCACGTGCGATACGAGCATGGAGAAGTTTGCAATGCCGTGTTCGGCGGCCTGCAGAATGGCCATGGCGTTTGCGGGCGCGGTGGTCTCGAAACCCACGCCGAAGAAGACAATCCGCTGACCGGGATTCGCGCTCGCAATCTTCAGCGCATCGAGCGGCGAATAGACGATGCGGACGTCGGCTCCGTTGGCGCGAGCGCCGAACAGATCCATATCCGATCCCGGCACCCGCAGCATGTCTCCGTAGGACGTGAAAATCACGTCCGGCATGCGGGAGATCGCAATCGCCTTGTCGATGAGTTCCAGCGGCGTCACGCAAACCGGACATCCCGGACCGTGAACCAGTTCCACCGCGTTCGGAATCATCTCGTCGATTCCGTAGCGCATCAGCGTGTGCGTCTGGCCGCCGCAGATTTCCATCACCACCCAGCGGCGATTCGCGGCTGAGTTGATGCGGCGGGCGAGTGCGCGGGCAATTGCGGGGTCCCGGTACTCGTCAAGATATTTCATACCGCGTCTCCGTCCGGGGGAACTTCCGGCTCCAGGCCTTCCTCCGCAAGCGCCCCGATCTTTTCGAGGTAGCGGAAAGTGCGCGCGGCTTCTTCGGCATCGATTCGCGAAATGGCGAATCCGACATGAACCAGAACGTAATCACCCCGGACGGCTTCAGGAGTGAAAGCCAGGCTGACGTTTTTTCTAACGCCGCAGAAATCGACAGTGGCGCATCGAAATGCGGGATCTTGTCCCGTAATGGTTTCAATGCGGCCTGGAACTGCCAGACACATGGGAGGCTGCGTGGCTCCGTTTCCTGAAGGCGTCCGGTTCGATGCCGGTGGAAAGAGATGCAGACTGCTGGCCGCGCAGATACAGCAGCGCTTCAGTTCCGCCTAAGTGGAGGTGGCGCAACGGGTTGATAGTTCCACTGCCGCGCGGGGCCACGAAGCCGCTGAGCGAAGGCCAGTGAGCGCGGTCACTCAGGAACTGCGGGATTGCGTCAAATCGCGCCGCGGCGAAGACATTCTTCAGGCGTGCATCGAACCGCAGGACGGGGCGACCCAGTCCAGCGAATCGTGCCGCGCGAGCAGGGTCTTTAGCGCCGACGCGATTTCAGGCGGCCACGGAGCGCTCTTGCGGATTCCGAGATCGACGAAAGTGTTGACGCATTCGAATGTCGCCGCGAGTTGCGCGCTTGTTTCGTTCACCAGGAACATCATGTAGTGCCAGCGCTTCCCGCTCACGCCCAGGATTCGCAGATAAACCGACACCTGATCGCCCGCGCGTACTTCACGAAGGAAGTGCGTGTGGTGCTCCAGATCCATCGTGCCGGATCCGCGGCGCTCGTGATCCGCCTCGCCAAGGCCGGCATGCGGGTAAAATGCGTCTCCCGCATCATCGAAAATCGCGGCGTAATACCGGATGTTTACATGCCGGTTCCGATCGGTCCATTCCTCGCTCGCCGTTGTCGTGTAACAAGGCGGCCCGATCCGGCGAATGCTTTCCAGCGCAATATGAGGCGGCTTCAAATCTATTGTCCGGGAACGAATCTCTGTCTTCGGAAGAAGTATGCGGGATAGGTTTGCATCACGACCGGCTTCGGATTCACGCCGTCTCCGCCATGTTCCTCATTTCTGTAAACGTACGGCACAACGCTCACCAGATCCCATCCCTCTGACGCCAGAACCTGCAGTTCCCGTTGCTGGACCTGTTCATAACGTCCCGGCGAGAGTTCGCGCGGCAACACAGCCTGGATGTCATAGGCAGGGAAGGCGGGGCGAGCCGGCGTTTTCTGACCGGAAACGAACAATACGGCCGCCGTCGCGGCGATACAAATCCCAGGTAAGAGCCTTTTCATCGAAGGAGTGACGCCGGAGGACCGGATAGCGTGCAGGGTTTGCCTCGAAACGGCGCCGGCGACCGTGCATTTCGGTCTTATTCGTTCGGGCTTTCCTGGATCAGGCGCGTGTAGACTTCACGCGCATGGTCGTAAGCCCGGCGCGCTTCGCCCAGATCCTGCATCGCGGTGTGCGGGGCCTTCTGGGTCCAGCACTGGTTGACGGCATTCAGGCACCACTCCGCGCTGCGGCGCGATGCCCGGACCGGCTTGCCGGCAATGACGACGAACACCGGGTTGGTATGCGCGGCAGGCAGAATTCTTGCCGCGATCCACGAACTTGCGGAGACAGGAACGTCGAACTCGAGCTGGTGTATTTTGCCGTCAGCCAGAAGATTGCGCCGCGCAACGGCATTTCCGTTGACGACGATCTCGACCGGAACCTCGCGCGTATCGCCGATGCGCGCCCGTTCGATGTCCCAGTAAGGTTTCTCGTCATACGGCTTGTTCCGAATTTCGTCGTTCGGACGTTCCGGCAGATAGGCGGCGGCGTTCACCGTTACCTTCACAGTCGCAGCCGAGGCGAGTCTCACCTCGCTTCCGTTCTCCCCCACGCCGGTCTTGTTCACGGCGAAGTCCATCAAATGCGACTTGCCGTCGGAAACGTAGCTGCGGCCCGCCTGCAGGCTGTCGAGCCAGTCCGAATAGGTGAGGGATCCTTTCACCTTCGCGTAAGTGCGTCCGATTCCGACACGGCCGTCGTAGATGCACGGGAAGTCCGTCTCGCCCGCGATTCTGGTGCGAAATCCGGCGTTCAGCGTGTGATACCAGATGTTCAGTTCCCACACGTACGGAGTATCGACGGCGGATATGAAATCCACGAGTCCGGGGTATGTTACATCGACTATATACTCGTTCGCGCCGATGCCGTCGAATCCCGGCATATCGTAGGTTGGAAGATCCTTCGTCATCACCTGCAGTCCCCAGCCGGAATGAGCGAAGCCGACGACGGAGCCCTGAGACTTCGCCCAGCGCAGGATCGGCAGATCCCAGGTTGGCCAGTCCTCGATGCGCTTCGTGCCCGGATAATCCTGCTGTTTCAGGCGCAAAAGGACCAGATGGCCCGCGTGGCTGGAGGGGAAGCCGGAGACTTCGAGGTCATAGTGCATCAGATCCTGGGGCCGGGAAAGCGGATCGTCTTTACCCGAAAAGAACTGCTTCTGGTAGTAATAATCGGGTCCCCAGGTGAGGACGGCGCCGATGTTCAGCCGCTCGCCGAGGATCTGCCGGATCATGTCCTTCGGCTCCACGCCTTCGGCCGGGTTCATGTAATGCGAGCAGCCCGCCGCGTGCACATGATGGTCCCCCGAATACCACCCCAGCGCCGCCGGGTCGATCCATCGCTCCAGCTGGAAACTCAGTTCGTCCGGGCCGCGCTCCGTCACTTCGAATTCGCGCGTACGGGGCAGGGTTTCCGGTCCGCCGTTGAAGGCGATCGTGTAATATCCCGCCGGCAACCGGATCTCCTCGCCGTCATAACGATAGATCTGGGGCTGAAAAAAGAAATCCGGCGCGAGGCGCTTTGAGGGAGCAGGGTACAACCGGTTGAGCCTGTCGCGAATGATCAGACTCGCCATCGCGGGCTGGCCTTTTTCATCCCGGATGCGCAGGCGAATGGCATGGCTCGGCAGCGCATGGAACAGGATTGTAGCCTCGTTGCGAAAGCCGATATCCTGGCTTCCCTGGCCGACGTTGAAACTGATGGAGGCCGAACGCTGCCCGGCATCCCGGCTGTACACCTCCAGAATCTGATATTCCAGCCCAAGGCCGGAGAGCCTGCGGCGCATCGGCGGAAGCTGATACAGCGAAATGTCGGCCCATCGCTCCGCCGAGTCGCGTGGGGTGACCGACATCGCCGGCTGCGGATCGTTATTCGACGGCACATACACCTTGCCGCTGTTCGGACTGGATACATTGAACTGCGCCGTGACGTTCCCGTCGTTGACGATCTTGACCAGGAACAGGCGGGTACCGGCTTCGACAAGTTCCGGCCTGGCGGAGCCCTGCTCCACCTTCACCCGGCTCTCGGCATTGATGGTGACCGTCAGCAGCGACAGGCTGTCCAGCAGTTTTTCGAGCGACGCTGCGGCGGCGGACGGATCGCGCATGGCCACAGCGCGATCCATTTCCGCAATCTGCGCCGGGCTGAGCGGTTGTCCCAGATAGTTGAGCGCTTCCTGCACCTGCCGCGCCTGCTGCGCCAGAGGCTGCAGCGGAACGGTGGCAGCGGCCGCCGCCAGAGCGGCGAGCGGCAGGATCAGGAGTCGGGCGAGCACGGCCCAAAGTATATCCGAGTTGAGCGCAGGTGAAATGGCGCAGCAGTGCGGTATCTGGCGCATCGGCGCAATGCCATCCGGCCGTTGCAGCTCGCTAATTCGACGCACAGGCAAGCCCGGCAATGGAAACTGGCTCGCGCGCGCGGCTGGCTACGCCCTTGCTTATGGCACTCCGGACGCGCCGGGAAGCATGATCGCTCGATTGCTGGTTCTTATTCTCGTGGCGAGTGGCGCATTGTTCGGAGGCGATCTCCGACTAATGTCCGAAGCCGAGGTGATCGTCACTGCCGCCGACCACGTTCACCACACGCCGCAGCTTCTGTCCTCTGACGAGCTGATGGTTCCCGCGGACATGATGATCACGCGCGTCAGATGTCTGAACGGCGACACCGATCTGATGATTCTCCTCGACGGACTGGCCGGCGCCGGTTTCGCGGGCGAGTTCGCGGAACTTCGGGCCTTCGTTGCGGCGCAGCCGGCATCCACCCGTGTTGGCGTCGCCTCGATCGAGAACGGGAATCTTCGCATGGCGGTGAAACCCGGAGACGGCCGCCATCCTGCCCAGCTGGCGCTTCGTCCCTCCGCCGCGCGATACGCCACCCCATATTGCGGTTTATCGAGTCTGATCGGCGCGTGGCCTTCGCAATCGGAGCACAAAGAAGTTCTCCTGATTACTCACGGCGCTGATGCCGCAACGGCCGCCGGCGCGCCCTGTTCGAGCGCGGGCGCCGCGGTTGCGGATGCACAGCGGGCGGGCGTAGTCATTTATTCAATTTCCATTCCAGCGGCAACTGACAACATCATTGGCGCGGCAGAGAGCAGCGAATTGACGCGCGTCGCATTGGAAACCGGAGGTGAGGCTTACTTTTTCAACCGCCAGCCACGCGAAGGGATGGCAGCGTTCCTCGGCGACATCGCCGGACACATCGCAAATCAGTATTCCCTGACCCTCGCGGTCAAGGATGTAGCTGTGCCGGGATTTCGGCCGATTTGGATCATGCCGAAAAGCGGAACCCTGGAACTGATGATGCCGGACAGAGTCTGGGTGAATCCCAGAGCGGACGATGATGAGCCGATGCCGGAGCAGTGACGCATGCGCCAAACGGAGTCAGGCATCGTTCGGCTGCGGAACGCCGATTCAAATCGGGGCACTGGCGCCGCGGCGTCACGATTTTTTCGAAACCTTGCCTGATTCCGCCGAATAGATGAGTGATGGGATGGAGTCGAGCCTAATGGCCCAGGGCGATCGTCCAAAATTGAGCACCGCGCAAAAAGCGCTTTCCATAAATCTCGAGTCTCTCCGGTACGGGAGTTTCGCCGAGATTGGCGCCGGCCAGGAGGTGGCGCGCTGGTTCTTCAAAGTCGGCGCCGCGGCCGGTACGATTTCAAAATCGATTTCGGCTTATGACATGGCGGTCAGCGACGCCATTTATGGCCGGACGAAGCGGTATGTTTCGCGCGAGCGGCTCCAGAGCATGCTCGATCACGAACATGCTCTCAATCTGGAGAGGCTGAGCGTGGCGCGCGGCGATGGCACCGCCTTCTTCGCGTTTGCCGACACCGTGGCCGCCCGCAACTACCAGGGAACCAACGAGTGTCATGGGTGGATGGGGGTGAAATTTCAAGCCCATCCCCGGGACGCCGACAGTCAGATCATTATTCACCTCCGCATGCTCGACCAGGAGAACAGCCTGCAGCAGGAGGCTCTTGGAATCGTGGGCGTGAATCTCCTGTACGCCGCCTTCTTCCTGCATCACAAGCCGGAGATGATGCTCGAGTCCCTGCTCGATAACCTCACCACCAGGCGCATCGAGATCGACATGATCGAGTTTTCGGGCATCGAGTTCCGGCATGTCGATAATCGCGTGATGAGTCTGAGACTGGTCCAGATGGGGTTGAGCGCCGCGGCGATGTTCGGTCCGTCGGGAGAGGTGCTGCAGCCTTCCGAAGTACTGCGCAAAAGGCCGATTCTGGTGGAGCGCGGCAGCTTCCGTCCGGTTACCAAGGTAAATATCGACATGATCGACTGCGCGCGCAGCCGGTTTGCGAGCGAGCCGGAGGTGGATTCGGAGGCGATCGTCGAATTGATGGAGATCACCATGAGCAATCTGCTCGTAACGGGAACCATCGATCTGGCGGATTTCCTCGCCCGCGCCGACGTGCTTGCCGCGGCGGGCAAGCTCGTGCTGATCTCGGATTATTCGGAATATTACCGGCTGGCAGCCTATCTGGCCCGCTACAGCAACCAGCCGATCGCGCTCGCCATGGGCATCAGCAGTCTTCGGGAACTGTTCAGGGAGAACTACTATACGGGGCTGGAGGGTGGAATACTGGAAGCCTTCGGGAAGCTCTTCACGAAGGATCTGCGTATTTACGTTTACCCGTCACAGAATGCGGCCAATGGTTCGCTGGAGACGGTCGGCAATCTCGGGATGGGCGCGGAGTTGCATCATCTTTATCGCCATCTGGTCGATCGCGGCAGGATCAGGCAGCTGGATAATTTCGACCCGTCGGTCCTGCATATCTTTTCGCGGGACGTCCTGAGGCGAATCAGGGATTGCGATACGGCCTGGGAAACGATGGTACCGCGGAACATCGCCGAAGTAATAAAGACGCGAAGGCTGTTTGGCTACGCCGGACCGCAGCCAGCGGATGGATCAAGAGCCGCCTGAAGTTCAAACAGGCTGCTCCTGCGGGCTGGCCAGGAGTTATCAGAGCTTTGCCTGACCAGAGCTTTGCCTGACGCTGTGCCGCCGGCCATTGTGCTGTCGCAGGATGAACAGCCCAGCCTGGCCCACTGCTTCTTCAAGTCCGGGCGACGTCAGAGACCTTAGCTCCCGCTCGCGTTCTTCGCAGTAGCGGCTCAGTTGCGGCAGTAGTTGATCGCATATCCCAGGATGGCACATGAGTTCGAATGCCACTGCCTCCGGGTAGCGCTCCAACCCTTCCTTCAGGACCGAGATCAGGCTTTCAGCCGTAAGCTCGCCCCCATACCAGCCGGTAAGTGTCATATCGACGCACGCCAGATCCTGGCCGCGCAGCCGTGTACTCATATCCGGCGCAACCGGCCGCGCCGGCAGATCGAAGTTTCGCGCCACCCTGCAGAACACATCGAAAATGTCATCGCGTCCATGAACGTGGTGATGCGTATCGATATGCGTCGGCTGGATGCCGAGCGCCATAATGGCTTCCACCTGGGCATTCCACTCGCGGTAAAGCTCCTCGGCGTGGATGAGCGGGATTTGCTTGCGCCGGTTCACAAAGCATCCATCCGGACCGGTGATGCTCGGGACCACCGCGGCCGGCAGCAGCGGCTGGCCCGTCGTCAGTTGCAGGTGCACGCCGATGCGGCCCCGAATCATCGGAGCCCACCGCGCCAGCCGCTCCGGCGCGCCTTCGCAGCAGACCATCGCGGACGTGCTGGTTACAATTCCTCTCTGAATCGCCCGCACGATGCCTTCGCAGACTCCGTCGGTGAAACCGAAATCGTCCGCGTTCACGATCAGCGTCCGGCATCCCGCGGATACGGGATGGCCGGTGGTCGGCTCGCTCACGAGCGAAGTTCCCATAGCTTCATAGAGCCGCATTCCCGCCAATAAATAGAGGGCGGCCGCTGTTTTCGTTTTTTGGCGCTCCGCTATATTTCCTCGCTCTCCGGCGCCTCTCGTATGGTGAGGCGAGTTTCAAAGTGAATCGAGTTCTGCTCTATTCCCGGCATACGCTCGGTATCGGCCATCTGGTCCGCAGCGCTGCCATCGCGGAAGCGCTCGCGGACCAGTTTCAAGTCCTGATGGCCATCGGTGGCGATCGGGTCGCCGGCTTCCCAATGCCCGCCGGCGTTCGCGTCCTCGAATTGCCGTCCGCTGCGGAGATCGCGGCTCAGGCAGCCGCGGGCCGCGCAACCGGTGCGGAACTGCTCGCCGCGGCCCAGTCATGGCGTCCGGATGTGATCGTCACCGAACTGTACCCCTTCGGCCGCAAGAGCTACGACGGAGAACTTGCTCCCGTGCTCCATTGGGCAGCGGCGCAGCCCATTCGGCCGCTCGTCGTGTGCAGCCTCCGCGACATCCTTACCCAACGAGCGGACCCGGAAGCTTTCGAACAGCGCGTGCTCAGGCTTGTTCGTAACTTTTATGACCTGATCCTGGTTCACGGAGATGAACGCTTCATTCCCCTGTCACTCACCTTTCCCGCGGTCGGACAACTGGCCTGTCCCGTTCGATATACCGGTTATGTTGTTCGCGCCACGCCGGAGCGAGCCGTAAGTGTCGAGGACAGCCCGCGCATTGTCGTAAGTAACGGAGGCGGCAAATGCGAGTCCGGGCAGGACTTACTCTCGTCAGTAATCTCCGCGGCGGACCTGCTTGCAGACCGGATCCCGCACGCGTTCGAGTTCTACTCGGGCCCACTGGCCCCGGAAAGCGTCCACCAGCGGCTGCAAAATCTTGCAGCGGGCTTGCCCAACGTGCGCATTGCGCCGTTCACGCCGGACCTTTGTGGTCGGCTCCGCGGCGCAGCCCTCGGCATCAACATGGCGGGCTACAACACCATTCTCGATCTGCTGGAAGCCAGAGTCCCCGCCCTGCTTTATCCGGAGGTAGGCAACGGAGACACCGAACAGGCCCTGCGCGCCGTCAGACTTGCGGAATCAGGCGTTGCCCGCGTCCTGAGTCGGGCTGATCTCAGGCCGGACCGGATGGCCGAAGCCATCTTACATATGCTCGGGCGGCCCCCCGCGGACATTCACATCGACAGAGATGGCGCGCGGAACACCACGCGCCTGCTTCAGGAAGCACTTTTCGCAAGGTCCAGAACAGTGCGCGCAGTTGGCGCATAGAAAGCGAGAACGGTCCCTCATGCGCATTCTTGTTTAC
>DAIDJK010000379.1 GCA_027450225.1 Bryobacterales bacterium
GCTGGTAAGTTCCTGAACGGTTCCGCTTAGCGCCAGCCTCCCTTTCTGAATGATCGCGACTTCCGAGCAGAACAGTTCCACTTCGGCCAGCAGGTGTGAATTCAGGAAGATCGTGACGCCCTGTTCCTCCATGCGATGCAGTACGTCACGGATATGCTTGCGGCCCACGGGGTCCACCCCGTCGCTCGGCTCGTCCAGTACCAGGAGGCGCGGCGAATGCATCAGCGCCTGTGCGAGGCCGACGCGCTGCAGCATGCCTTTCGAATATTTGCCCAGTCGCAGATGATGCGCGCGCTCATCAAGACCCACCAGTTCGAGCAGTTCCGGAATGCGCCTGCGCCGCGCGGCGGTTTCCATGCCGGAGAGGGCGGCGTAGAAATCGAGCATGCCCCAGCCGGTCATGTAAGTCGGGAAGCGATGGTTTTCAGGCAGATACCCGACCGGGCGGCGCGCCTCGGATTCCCGCGAATCGCGGCCGAAGATCATGGCGCGGCCAGAGGTGGGATGCGCGCAGGAGAGCAGCATCTTGACGAACGTGGTTTTGCCCGCGCCGTTCGGACCAAGCAGTCCGAAGGTGGCGCCGCGGCGCACGCGCAGCGAGATGCTGTCTACGGCTTTCAATTCGCGCTTCGACCAGCGCGTGCGGAAGACCTTCGTCAGGGTCTCGGTCTCAATCGCGAACTCGGACATTGTCTGTTTTGGCCCACGGACGACCGCCGGCGAGCCGGTTGTGCACCCTTGAACTCAGATACGCAATCGAACTGCGCGCCGTTCGGAGTTCAAGCCTTAGTTTCGCGTGCCGGGAGCTTCGGTCCGCCCGGCCAGCGGCTGCACCACCGGTCCGCCGCATACCGCGACGCCGGTGCGCGTGAGGGCGTTCAGAAAATTGTTCAGCATGGCATAAAAGACCTGTTCGGTGAGCGGCTGCTTCCCCGGCAGCCGGAAGGAAGCGGGCAGCTCCTTTGAGATTCGAAGGCGGAGGCTGTTTCCGACATTTCGCCCGGAGCGATCGCGTTTGTTGGCCACGCTCATTGGGGTCTGCATCACGCCGCCGGTCCTGCCATCCACGTAGAACTGGCAGCGCGAGAACCAGCCGAGGTTCGCCGGGTCCGCCGCATCGAAGAGCAGCAGCGGCGCGGCGCGATGTTCGGCCGTAATATCGAGCAGAATCGAACGAGGCGATTCCTTCAGCCGCGCCTCGAATCCCGCCTGCTGGGCGACAACCGAGACGGTGGCAGGGTCGATTTCGAGAAGGATCAGCTTGTGCCGGCCTGCCTGTAGCACCTGCATAAGTCAGGCCGATTGCCCGGCGGCGCCAAGGCTCGCGCATGCGGCATCCGCGTCAGGGAAGAACTTGATGATGCTGTCGAGACGAGTGATGCGGAACACCTCCAGCACCAGACCCTGCGCGCCGGAAACGACCGCCGTGCCGCCTTCCTTGGAAATCTTGCCGAAGCAGAAAGCTACGATTCCGATACCGGTGCTGTCAATGTACGTCACCTGCTCCAGGTCGATCACGATCTTTTTGGCGCCGCTCCCGAGAGCCTTCTGTACCGCGGCCTCCACCTGTCCGCTTTCCCGCCCGAGCGTGACGCGCCCGTTCAGTTCGATAACCGTGATATCCGGTTCGCATTGCCGTGTTGTGACCGTGAGGATGATGGCGACCTGGCTCCGAATGTTCAGAATACCTCAGCATTTACCCGTGCATGCACTCTCGCTAGACTGGATCTGACGATGCACATCCCGGACGGCTATCTGAGCCCGTCAACCTGCGCCGCCATGTACGGGGTCTCGACGCCCTTCTGGTACGGAGCGCTGCAGCGCATGAAACGGACCCTGCACACGCAGACTACGCCGCTGCTGGCCGTATTTTCAGCGCTTTCGTTCATCGTGATGATGTTCAATCTGCCTTTGCCCGGCGGCACGACTGGCCATGCTGTCGGCGTCTCGATTGCGGCCATCGTGCTGGGCCCGGCAGGCGCGATTCTCTCCATTTCGATGGCGCTGGTGATCCAGGCGCTGCTGTTCGGCGATGGCGGAATCACCGCGATTGGCGCGAACTGCTTCAACATGGCGATCGCCGGCGCGCTGGTGGCGTACGCAGCCTACCGGTTGATCGCCGGACGGGCTGCGCTGACCTCGCGCCGAAGGGTGATCGCCGCCGGAGTCGCCGGATATCTGGCCATCAACGTTTCGGCGCTGCTGGCCGCCATCGAATTCGGTATCCAGCCGATGCTGTTTCATGACGCCGCGGGAGCGCCGCTTTATGCGCCATATCCTCTGCACATTGCCATTCCGGCGATGATGATCGGCCATCTCACGATTGCGGGCGTCGCCGAGATGGTTCTTACGGCCGGCGTGCTTGCTTATCTTCAGAAAGCCGATCCCGGGCTGCTGGAAGGAACCGCGCCGGGCGCGGCGCCCAGCGGCGCTGAATCGATTGATCCGGGGTGGCGGCGAACGCGGCCGCTCTGGATAACGCTCGGCGTGCTGCTGGCGCTGACGCCGGTGGGAATCGTCGCCGCGGGTTCGGCATGGGGCGAATGGTCGCCCGCGGATTTTTCGAACGCGGCCTCGCGCCGGCAGATCGCGCGGGCGTCGGGCAGCGTCGCGCCGCCCGTGGCCGCGCCTTCGGGGCTGCGCCGTCTTGCCGATTTCTGGACTTCGCCCATGCCGCGTTACAGCGCGCCCTTCCTGCGCAGCCCGGCTTTCGGCTATCTGCTTTCGGCGATGGCTGGAACGGGCGTGATTATCCTGAGCTGCGTTTTGTTCTCGTGGATGAGCGGGCGCACTCGCGCGCGGGCGGCGACCGGAAGCTGATGGCTTCAAGATCCGCAAGGCGCGCCTCCGCGTTCGTTGAGAAATCCATCCATTCGCTGCTTGAAACAGCCGACTACGCCGCGCGCGCGGAACGGCGCGCCGAATCGCGCGGACTGCTGCAGCGGCTCGACCCGCGCTCCAAACTTGTGGGCATTCTGCTGCTGATTTTCGCCGTGGTTTTTTCGCGCGCTCTCTGGCCCATCGCCCTCGTGTTTGCGGCGGCTGTGGCGCTGGCGCTCGGTTCAGGGATTCGATTGCGCGCGGTCGCGGTCAGCATCTGGATTCCGGCATTGCTCTTCACGGGCGCCATCGCCCTGCCTTCCGTCTTCGTGGTGGAGCATGGGGGCCGTTCGGCGGCATTTCTCGTTTCGCGATCACTCACCTGCGCCACGCTATCTGCATTGCTGGTTTTTTCCACGCCCTGGCCCGCGCTGCTGAAGGCCTTGCGCGCGCTGCGCGTGCCCGCGATCGCCGTCGCCATGCTGGGCATGACTTATCGTTATCTTTTCTCGATCCTCGATATCGCCCGCGACATGATGGAGTCGCGCCGCAGCCGGACGGTTGGCGCGCTCTCCGGCGCTGAGCAGCGGCGCATCGCGGCGGCATCGGCTGGCGTGCTGCTCAGCCGCAGCGTACAACTGAGCCGTGAAGTGCACCTGGCCATGTTGTCCCGCGGCTATCGCGGCGAGGCGTTCACGCTCGAGGAACGCCGGATGCGCCCGCGCGACTGGACGTCCCTTGCTCTGTTTGCGGGCTTCGCGGCACTGGTCACAGGGTTCGGCCGGTGAGCGCGACGGCCGCCGTTTTCGAACTGCAACAGGTTCGCTACCGCTATCAGGAACTTACCGCGCTCGATGGTATCGATCTGCGCATCGAACAAGGCAGCCGCAACGTGCTGCTGGGCGCGAATGGTTCCGGAAAATCGACTCTGCTGCGCATTCTGGATGCGCTGTACTTCCCTTCGTCCGGTTCGGTGCGATTTCATGGCCGCGAACTGACGCCGAAGCTCTTCGAATCCGACGAAAACGCCTTCGACTTCCGGCGCCGCGTCGGGCTGGTGTTCCAGAGCCCGGACGTGCAGCTTTTCAATCCAACGGTTTTCGACGAGATCGCGTTCGGCCCGCTGCAGCTTCGCTGGGAGCGTGAGCAGATACTCTCAAGAGTGAACACGGTCCTCGACCGGTTCGAGATTGCTCATCTGCGCGATCGCCCTCCGCACCGCCTCTCGGGCGGCGAGAAGAAGCGCGTCGCCATCGCGTCGGTTCTGGTGCTGGATCCGGAAGTGCTGCTGCTCGATGAGCCAACAGCCGCGCTCGATCCGCGCAGCGAAAGCCAGATCATCAATCTGCTTGCCTCGCTCGGAGACGGCAGGCGCACGGTGGTGATTGCGACGCACGATCTGAATCTCGCGGTCGATATCGGAGACCGTTGTGTGCTGCTCGAGCGTGGAAGGGTTGCAGCCGAAGGAGACCCGCGCGAGATCGTGCGCGATACAGAACTGCTGGGCCGCGTCAATCTGATTCACGAGCATCTGCACCGGCACGCTTCGGGGCTCGTGCATTCGCATCCGCACCGGCATCCGCACGAGCACTAAGCCGATTACGCGATCGCGAGGAAGAACGTTCGCGCGTAACCGATCTGGCCCATCATCCCGGCGTCGCGCGCATCGTAAAGCGCGACATCCTGACAGCCGGCATCGCAGAGCAACCCGGGAACGGCGTCGATGTCGTGACAGGTCTGCCGGACCGTGAAATCCGTCCTGCGCCAATGGCCATCGAGGTCGAAGACGGTCACGTCGCACGTGGCCACGCGAGTCGATTCGTTGTAGTTCGACGCCATCACGCAGACGTTGTCATCCGAGATGATGGCATCGGTATCGTTCCAGAATTCGATGAACGCGGGTTCGCGATTCAGGTCGAAAAGAAATGGCGCGCCCGGCGCGAGATTGCGATGAATGCAGCCGAAGGCGAGCGACAGGCCGGCGAGATCCGGCACATGGTTCAGGCTCTCGAACACCGAATACGCCGCATCGAATCTGGCGCCCAGATCGAAATCCCGCGCATCGGCTACCGTGAACGGGATGCCCGGCGCATTCCGTCTCGCGAACTCGATCATCGAATCCGAGGCGTCGAGCCCGGCCATTTTATAGCCGAGTTCCCGCAGCGTCTGCGCAAGTTGTCCGGTTCCGCAGCAGACATCCAGCACATGGGCGAGCCGGGGAACACGCGAAAGCACCAGCCGCTCGATGATGGGCAGAACATTGGCCCGGTACTCTTCGCCCCAGTAACGGTTGTAAATGGGCGCGAACGGATCGTATTCGCGATTGCGTTCGACGCTCAGAGCGCGATGGTCCTGCGCTCGCGCATCGCCTGATTGGCGAGATGGGAGCTGCGTGCGCATTCCACGCCGGCCCGGATATGCGCATTCGGCAGCGAACGGGTATGGATGCAATCGAGCCAGTTGCGCAGGTTCGATACGGTTCCGTCCCCGGTGGAGCGAACGATGATTTCGGGTTCCGGCCGCTCCGAAGGCCGCGCAACACGCACGCCCTCGCGATATACCTCGAAGCCGTCGCGGGTCAGTTGCATCACGCCGCTGGTTCCGCGGAAAACGATGCCTCCGTCTTCCACCGAATCCACCATCGTGCCGTAGTAGGTGAAGTTGAACTTGTCGTAATCGATTGACGCGCTCACCGTGTCAGGGCACTGAAGCTCCGTCAACACCTTCGTCGAGCCGGTTGCGCTCACCGTCTTCGGATTCGGGCTCTCCAGAATCCACTGCACGGCGTCGATCCAGTGCGCCATCAGATCCGTAAACGCGCCGCCGCCGAAATCCCAGAAGAAGCGCCAGTGCTTGTATTTCAGATCGGTGAACGGCTGATCCGGCGCGCCGCCGAGCCATGTTTTCCAGTCGAGATCGCGCTGATTGATTTGCGTCTGGGGCGCACGCGGAATGTAATTCTGAAACCACCAGGTCTGCACCGATGTCACGCGGCCCAGCCGGCCGCCGTCGATCAGCTGTTTCGCCAGGATGTAATGGTCCCAGCTTCGCTGCTGCGTCCCGGTCGCGACCACGCGCTTTGAAGCCTCCACGCCCTGAATCAGCCGGTCGCCTTCGTCGAGGTGGTGCGTCACCGGCTTTTCCACGTACACGTCCTTGCCCGCCGGTACGGCGTCGAGCGTAATCCGCGTGTGCCAGTGATTCGGCGCGCCTACCACCACCGCATCTACATCCTTGCGGTCGAGCAGCCTCCGGTAATCGCCGAGAATCGCCGTCGTGGGTTCGAGTTCAAACGCCAGAGCTTCCACGCGATCGCTGTAAACGTCGCACATCGCGGTGAACTGAACCTCGGGCATCGTTTTCAGGATGCGGGCCAGATAAGAGCATCGGCCGCCGGTTCCGATCAGGCCGACGTTGATGCGGTCATTCGGGGCCGCGGCTCGAACGGTGGAAGCCAGCGCGGCGGTGGAAACGGTGCGGAGCATGTCACGTCGAGTCATCTCATAAATGGCGCATAAGCGGCCATTTGCGGCAGCCTGTGCGCTCAATCCTCCGAACGACTTTCACTATACGCCAGTCGCATCGCGGCCCGATTTTGCGTTAGACTGTGCGCGTGAATCGCCGCGATCTTGTGAAGACCTCGCTCGCCGCGCTGGGCGCGCTCTCGCTGCGGGCGCAGAGCAAATCCGCCCAGCCGAAGGGGATGCCCGGACCGTTTCCCGGCCGCGTAATCGCGGTCGAGCATCCGGGCAGTCTCATCGCCAACCGGTATCAGGCCGAACCGGTGCGTGACATGATGCGCCGCGGCATGACGGAACTTACGGGAGCGCCCGCTTGGCAGGATGCGTGGAGATCGTTGTTCGAGAAAGGGGATGTGGTCGGCATCAAGGTGAGTCCGGTCGGCGGCGCACGGCTTTGCTCGGATGCGCTTGTGCTGCATGAAATCATCGCCGGATTGAACGCCGCGGGCGTTCCGGCCTCGGACATTCTGGTCTTTAATCGCTATCGCGAGGAGACCATCGCGGCGGGTATCGACAAGTGGCTGCCCGACGGCATTCGGTGGGACGCGGCTTCGCCCGCTTATTCCGAATGGCAGCACGATATGGCGGGCTACGATGCGGACCATTTCATGGAACTCGCCATCGTCAACCCCGGCGAAAATTTCAACGATGCCCATATGCGGCGCTCCTACGTGGCGAAGATCGTGACGCAGCGGATCAACAAATTCATTAACCTGCCGGTGTTGAAGCATCATCAGTCGGCCGGCGTGACCATTGCGCTGAAGAACATGTCGCACGGCATGGTGAACAACGTGAACCGCAGTCACCCGACGCCGACCAACAACACATGCGGCATTTTCATTCCGAGCGCGGTGAGCATGAACGTGATTCGCGAAAAAGCCGCGCTGCACATCTGCGATGGCGTCCGCGCGCAGTATCACGGCGGCCCGCCGGCGAAACCGCAGTTCATGTGGGAGCACAAGACGATGTACTTCGCCACGGACCCTGTTGCGCTCGACAAGACCGGGCTGAAAGCGATCGACTCGAAGCGCGCCGAAGTGGGGATGGCGTCGATTGCTTTATCGAAGCCCGATAGCGAGAGCCACTATCTGAATTGCCAGGTGGAGCACATCGAGATCGCGGGAACGCTGGGCCTGGGAGTGTTCGATGACGCGAAGATCGATGTAAGGAGAGTCAGGCTCGCATGAAACGACCGGCTACTGCACGGTTGTATTCGAGAGCAGCAGCATGGTGAACTGGCAATTCGGAGCCGTATATTGCGAGCATGAAACGATGCCGCGCCTGGCGATCTTCTCCGGCCCGTTGTCCGGGAACGGCTGATCGAACTTCCCGCGCATCAGCGCTTCTTTCGCCGCCCGCAGCGCCTCGTCACCAGAGATGAATTCGGCATCCTCCACGCCCTTTGGGGACAGGAGGACGAAGAATTCAGCTGTTCCTTGCGTGCGCACAAAGCCCGGCAGCCCGACCGTTCGCATTTTCCCGAGCGCCTCCGCATCGCCAATGTGAGGCGGACCCAATTGAAGCGTCGTCATCTTTTTATCCTTCGCGATAATCCGGGGCGGACTGGCTTTGTCGAGCCTCTCTTTCGCGCCTTCGAGATGACTATCGGCAGAGAGCGCCAGCGTCCAGACTGCGATTGCATCCTTCCGGCGTCCTTCTTTTTCATAAATCTGGCCCAGGTGATCCCCGGCGCCTCCCCTCTGAGTCAGCTTCCAGGAGGCTTCCGCGTACTTCTCCGCGGCGCGATACTCGCCCGCATCAAACAGTGCCCACGCCAGTGTGTCCCATGCAGCGCCAAGGGATGCTTCTTTCCGGATCTGCTCCTGCTCCAATCTGGACAGGCGAACGTCTTTCAATCCGTCTTCCATTTGAGCGACCGCGCGTCCGGCATACTCGCGCGCAAGCGAACCTTCGGCTTGCGTATCGGCCAGAAACCAGGCGACATCATTCAACTGAGCCGCCGACGGCGAGTGCGCCGCGATTTCTCTGGCCATCGCCACGCCTTCCGTTTTCCGGCCGGCGCGCAGCAGAGCCTCCTCCCGCACGGTCTGCAGAGTAATGTCCTGTGGAGAGGCATCGAGCGCTTTCTGCGTCGCCGTAAGCGCGTCATCGAAGCGCTTTTGCCGGATCAAAATCGCGGATAAGCCCATGGAAGCCTCCGGATCGGTGGGCGAGACCTTCAACAGACCACGCCACGCGGCCTCTTCTTCAGCGTCTCGCTTGTAATAGCGGGCCGCGCGGGCCAATGCGCGATAAACTGGCAGCTCATCGGGATGGTTGCCGACCTCCTGGCGCAGGCTTTCGATCGCCTTGTCCACATTGTTGTTCATTCCGTAAAACGTAGCCCAGGCCGCCCACAATCCCTGCTGTTTCGCATTCAGTCGCTGGGCCTGCTCCAGCGCATCGCGTCCTGTGTTCATCTCGCCGCGCCGCAGATCGTCGAGGGCGCTTGCGACCAGCGCCGCAGCCTCCGGGTTATCCGCCACCACGCTAACCTGCGTCGGCCCTCCGGTATGCGAAAGCCGGATGAAATGCCCGATACTGTCGTTCACCGCCATCTGCGTCTTCCGGTATTCGGGCCACTCCTCAACTGCCACGCGGTCTTTTTTGATTCGGATCGCGCGGTGCGCCGTAAGAACTGACCCGGTGACTGAATAACGGCATTCATACTCGACGGCGTCATTTGACGCACGCACGGGCCCCGGAATCTCCACTGAATATCCTGCCGGAAGCGTGATTGTGGCGTCATAGTTCGAGTCCGAGGTTCCTTCCATCTCCACCGGTTCGGACGGCTTCGTCTCCGGGCCCGGCAATCCGGTCGGCGGGAAAGGTGGGGTAATCTGCAGTTCGGCCCAATCGGAATATTTTTCGCGCGTGTAGTCCCAGGCCATGCGGAACGGCTTCGATGTGTCCTGCGGATTGGAAATATCGATGGCGCTCACCTTCCCGGCGAAACCCATGTTGTACGACATCTGCTGTACAGCCAGCTCCCACTGCGCCGGATTCAGCTGGTGGAACACGGTTCGAAGCACCAGGTCATTGTCGCCGGTCTCGGTCACTTCGATGTGTCCGGTTAACGTCCCCTCGGCACTTAACGTGCCCTTCACCTGAAACCTTTCCGTGGAAGAGATTGCGGCGTCGGGCGGCGTGGTCATCAGGCGTGGCGCTCCCGAGGCGGGGATCACCAGCGCCTGTTTGTCGCGCAGCGATTTCACGATCACTCCGAAAGGCGCGACTTCCGGCGTAGTGTCCAGCCAGACGGATTTCCCATCCGGTCCGGGAACAAACGTAATCACATGATTGAACGCCGCAAGCGACGGAATATTGGCATCGAATGGAATATCCGCTCCGATCAGCGCCGGCCATGCGTCGATTCCCGCCGCCTTCAAAAGCGCTCGCAGCAGCGTGTCTTTGTCCTTGCAATCGCCGTAAAGGTTCGCGAGCACCTCATCGGCTGCGTGGGGCTGATATCGGGCGTCCCCGAGCGCGATGGAGACATAGCGGAATTTAGTGGAAACGTAGTCGTAAATCGCGCGCTCCTTTTCTGCCGTGGTCGCAACTCCTCTGGTAAGTTCAGCAGCTTTCGCCTGAATGGCCGGCGTGACCGCCGCCATGGGGCCAGCCAGAGCCGCGTACCAGCGCCCGATTTCTTGCCAGCTCTTCAGGGTCGTGATCTCGACCGAGTGCGCCGGCTTCTTCTGCACCGATGCGTTCGTCTCTTGCTTTTCCTTATCGGTGGCCGCGTGCGAACTCGACCAGAAGTACATTTTCCGCGAATTCTGCTCCGTTATTTTCGGTTCGATGCCGGGACTCGCCACCTTTACGTACTGTCCCGCCGGCACATCGATGGAGAGCGTCTCCTGCTTTACCGTTCCATCTGTGATGAAGTCGTGCGCATACCAGAACTCATTCGGGATATCGTCCTTCGTCTGCGTCCAGCGCACGCGATACTCGAGCTGGTCTCCCACCCCAAGCGACCGCACCGGAATCTGCATGGCGCGCACGTCGCTGTACATGGGCGCAGAGGCCGTCGCCGGCGACGGCGTTTCCTGGAAATTCGAAGCCGGCGTTTCGACCGTAGAGCCGTCGGATTTCCTTACCCGCACGTAGTCGACAGTCAACCGTTCCACGCTGCTGTTGAAAGAAAATGCCAGTACCCCAAGCTGCCGGACGGCGGCCTCGGACTCCACTCGCGCTACCAGAGTCCGGGTCCGTTCCCCTGTACCGTCCGCCTGAAATAGCACGACGGTATCGTATTTCTCGATCACGAGGCCGTTCGGATCGGGCGATTTCGCCGTTTCAGCCGGACTATTCTGTTGAATGGCTTGAGACCAGAGAGGGGCCTGTGCTTCGAGAAGCGCAAGCAGGAGAAGGAGAGCCAGAGCCATGGGAGAGACACGCCGCGAGTGGCGCTGAGGATCACTATCCTAACAGCGTATTCAGGTCGCTGCAGGTATTTGGCGGATGTTTCGAGGGCGAAAAGTGCCAGTACTCGCCGATCCAGGGCCGGACCAGTGCAGGGATATACGCCTGAAGAGATTTGGTGGAGGCGGGGGGAGTTGAACCCCCGTCCGAGAAAGCCCGAAATGAAGAGCCTACGTGCGTAGCCTGGTTCTGTGGTTTCGTCTGCCGCCTGAGAGCCGGCAAGATAGCGTCAGACTAGTCCGATTGATCTCGGGCCTTCAGCTCCGGACCGAAGCTTCAACCCTATCCCACTAAATGACACTCACATGCCGGCCCGTGAGCTGACCAGCCGGAGCGCGCTGACTTAAATTAAATTAAGCAGCGTAAGCAAACTGCATGTTATTGGCAGTTTTGGTTTTCCGATCGTTTAACGGGAGCTCGGAACCCGGCACGCCCCCGCATCGCGATTCAATCCCGTCGAATCCGTTGCGCCCCCATACACAGCCTTATTGTAACAGTTGTAAGATGCGGGAAGAACCCGCCTGGTCGCACGGAGCCCAGTCGAATCGCCTGCGAGTCCGCCCGCCACGCCCGGCGTATCGGCTGATAAAAATAGAGATACCCGAATGAGACGCCGAACATTTCTCCGCGCCATGGCCGGCACGCTCGCCGCGTCCCCGTTCGCGCCCGCCGCCGACCGTCCCACGAATATCCTCTTCATGCTGACCGACGATCTCGGCTGGCATGACACGTCGCCCTGGGGGAATTCATTCATCGACACGCCGAACATTGCCCGCCTGGCGAGCCAGAGCGCCCGTTTTACCAATGCCTACGCCGCCTGCTGCGTTTGTTCGCCGACGCGCGCCAGCATTCTCACGGGCAAGTACCCCGCCCGCCTGCATCTCACGGACTGGATTCCAGGCCGCAAGCCATGGCCGTACGCAAGGCTCCTCACGCCGGCCTTCAATCAGGAGCTTCCGCTCGAAGAGGTGACTCTGGCCGAAGCCCTGAAGCCGCGAGGCGAACGATCCGCCGCCATCGGGAAGTGGCACCTCGGCGGGGCAGGGTACAGCCCCACCGATCAGGGCTTCGACGTGAACATCGCCGGCAGCGCGGCCGGCTCGCCGCCGAAGTATTTTGGCCCGCTCGATCTCCCGAATCTGAAGCTCGAACCCGGCGAATTCCTCACCGCGCGGCTGGCTTACGAAGGCGGCCGGTTCATTCATGAATCGGCCGGCAAGCCCTTCTTCCTCTATGAAGCCCAGTTCACCGTTCATATTCCGCTCGAAGCGCCGGAAGACCTTGTCGCGAAATATCGCGGGCGCGATATCGGCGATTGCGATCCGACCTATTGCGCCATGGTCGAGACCATGGACACCGCGGCCGGCCAGTTGCTGAAATCGCTCGACGAATCCGGCCGTGCGGACCAGACCATCGTCGTTTTCTTCTCCGACAACGGCGGCGTGCGCTATCAGGGAAAGCGTCCGAAGCCGATCACCAGCAACGCGCCGCTCCGCGCCGGCAAGGGCCATCTGTTTGAAGGGGGCATTCGCGAACCGCTGCTCATCCGCTGGCCTGGCGTCTCGAAACCCGGCGCGGTGATCGATACGCCGGTCTCGAGCGTCGATTTCTTTCCGACCTTCTGTGAAGCCATGGGCGTGAGTGCCGGGAAAGTGGATGGCGTTTCGCTTCGGCCGCTGCTCGAAGGCCGGAGCATCGGCGATCGCCCGCTCTTCTGGCATTACCCTCACTACAGCGATCAGGGTGGGCGCCCGTCATCGGCCATTCGCGCGGGCGACTGGAAACTGATCGAGTTCCTCGAAGACGGCCATCTGGAGCTTTACAATCTTCGGGACGACATCGGCGAGCGGAAGAACCTGGCCAATCGCGAACCGGACCGCGCCAGGCAGCTGCGCGCCACGCTGGCCGCATGGCGGAAATCCGTGAACGCATCCATGCCGAAGCCGAATCCGAACTACGATCCCGCGCGCTCAAGCGAAGGGCTTACCGGGTACGAACCCGCCACTCCGCCGGTCTAAGCGGCCGATTCGGTAATTTCGAACCGGTAGCCGAAGCCGCGCACGGTCACCAGATAGCCCGGCTCGTCGGGCTTGTCCTCGATCTGCTCCCGCAATCGCCGGATATGCACGTCCACTGTCCGCGGAGTTACGAAATGCTGCTCGCCCCAGACTTCCTTCAGCAACTGCTCGCGCGACCATGCATGCCCTGGATGCGCCAGAAAGAATTCCAGCAGCCTGAACTCGGTCGAAGTCAGCTCGATTTCGCGCTCGTTCACGTAAACCCGCCGCGCCGCGCGGTCCACGCGAAACGGTCCGCGCAGCAGTTCCGCCGTGTCCGCCGATGGCGCAGCCACTGTTTCAGAGCGCCGCAAATGCGCCTTGATCCGCGCCACCAGTTCCCGCGGGCTGAACGGCTTGGTGATGTAATCGTCGCCGCCGATCTCGAGCCCCAGCACCCGGTCCACTTCATCCGAACGCGCCGTCAGAAACACCACCGGCCTCGACGATAAAGCGGGTGTCTGGCGAATCCTCCGGCAGATTTCGAAGCCGTCCTGTCCCGGCAGCATCACGTCGAGAATGATCAGATCCGGCTGCCAGTCGCGCAGGTCCTCGAGAGTCCGGTCCCCGCCGGGGAATATCTTCGATTGGAATCCGCCCCGGCTCAGGTTGTACTCGATCAGCGAAGCAAGCTCGGCTTCGTCCTCAACGATCGCGATCTTTTTCGACATTCAGAATGCGAACTCAACCCTCGCCACGCGCCTTGCCGCACTCCTCGCAAGGGCAGATCCGGCGCAAATGGTCATACGAGTATATCCCGGTATTGTGCCCGTCGTTCCACTCGATGCGCATCGCATATCCGCCCACCGGCTCCACGCCCAGCATCTTCGTTTTCGCCTTGTACATCTGGAACGGATTCGCCTGCGTATCGGTCTTTTGCTCCGTCATTTTCCGCCGCGGCTCGGTTCCGTGCGCGCCCGTACACGTCGCGCAGGGGCACCAGTCGCGCAGATATTCCACGCCGTAAGAACTGTGATGCCCGTCCTTCCAGTCGATATCGATTCCCCTCGATTTCGATACTGCGATATGTTCCGGATCGGTTGAAATTTGCGTCGTCATTTACTGAAACAGCCTCTCCACGTCCCTCACTCCCGAAATCCTTCTCATCGCCGCCACCAGCTTTTCAAGCTGCTTCTTGTCCCGCACGTCCACCGTCATCTCCACCAGCGCCGAATCGTCATCGCCCGTGTTCGTCTTCGCTTCGAGGCTCCGCACATTCGTGTCTTCGTTCGAAAGCACCGTCGTCAGCTGATGCAGCAGTCCCGGCCTGTCGTCGGTATGCACCACGATGCGCTCCGGGAACGTTTCGCTCGCGTTCTTCTCCCACTCGACGTCGATCTTCCGCTCGGCGTCGTACATCAGAGCCTGCACATTCGGGCACATCCGCGAATGCACCGCGATGCCCTTGCCGCGCGTCACGTAGCCCACGATCGCCTCGCCTTTGATCGGATTGCAGCATTTAGCGCGATAAATCAGCACGTCCTCGATGCCGCGCACGCGGATAACGGAATCGTCGTCCCTCGGCCTCTGCGCAGGCGATTCCGCCGGTGGCGCTGGCGGCGTCTCCGGAACCAGTTCCGGCGCCGATTTCTGCAGCACCTGGCGCGGCGAAAACTTCCCGTACCCGAGGCTTGCGTACAGGTCTTCCACTTTGCTCAACCCGTACTCGCCCGCCACGCGCTCCAGTTCGCTCTTCGCCACTTTACTCATCTGCACGCCGAGCCGCCGCGCTTCCTTGTCGAGATACTTCTGCCCGATCTCGATTGCGCGCGCCCGCTCGTTGGCGTTGATCACGTGCTTGATCTTGTTGCGCGCTCTCGGCGTCTTGACGAACGCCAGCCAGTCCTTCGAAGGCTCGTGCGCCGGCTGCGTCAGAATATCCACCACGTCGCCCGAATGCAGCGCCTGGCGCAGCGGAACCATGCGGCCGTTGATCTTCGCGCCTACGCAGTGGTGCCCCACCTCCGAGTGCACCGCATACGCGAAATCCACCGGCGTCGATCCCGCAGGCAGCACGATCAGCCGCCCTTTCGGCGTAAAGCAGTAGACTTCGTCCGGAATCAGGTCCAGCCGCAGCGTACTTGTGAACTCGCCCGGTTCGCGCACGTCCTGCTGCCACTCCACCAGCTGGCGCAGCCACGCAATCCGCTGGTCGTCCTGAATGCCCTTCTTGCCTTCCTTGTACTTCCAGTGCGCCGCGATGCCCTCTTCCGCGATTCGGTGCATCTCCTCCGTGCGGATCTGAATCTCGAAGTGCTTCCCTTCAGGGCCGATCACGCTGGTATGCAGCGACTGGTACAAATTCGGACGCGGAATCGCGATGAAGTCCTTGATCCGGCCCGGTATCGGCCGCCACTCGTTGTGGATCACCCCCAGCGCGCCGTAGCAGTTCTTCACCGAATCCGTCACAATGCGCAGCGCCAGCAGATCGTACACCTGCTCGATTTCGATCTTCTGCCGCTTCAGCTTCTGGTAAACCGAATAGGCCCGCTTCACGCGTCCTTCCACGCGCGCCGGAATGCCTTCGCGTCTCAGCTCGGCTTCCACCGTGCGCCGCATGCGCTCCAGATACTCTTCGTTCTCCTTGCGCTGGCCGGCGATGGATCGCGAAATCTCGATGTAGGCTTCCGGATCGAGGTGCTGGAATGACAGATCCTCCAGCTCCCCCCGGATCTTTCCCATTCCCAGCCGGTGCGCGATCGGCGCG
>DAIDJK010000380.1 GCA_027450225.1 Bryobacterales bacterium
GCTGTGAGCACGGTGTTTCAGGCGAGCAGCCGGAGCGCCGCCTCGAGTTCCGACCGGGTATGGTCGTCGCCCGAGGCGGTGGTGACGACTATACCCTCCTGATACAGCTTCTTTGCGTCTTCGATGCGTCCCAGTTTTTCGAGCGTCTGGCCACCGTGAAAATAACCGGCCGCGTAATTCGGGTTGTAACGAATCAGCGTGAAAAATTCTTCCGCCGCCGCTTC
The DNA here is from genome assembly GCA_027450225.1 of Bryobacterales bacterium. Taxonomy (GTDB): domain Bacteria; phylum Acidobacteriota; class Terriglobia; order Bryobacterales; family Bryobacteraceae; genus BOG-234. Next base: position 225 of record DAIDJK010000380.1, read on the forward strand.
GAGCTGACCAGAATTGACGAGTTCCATGGCGAGCCCGTAGCGCGCGAATGCGTCACGGGGATTCTGTTCGGTCATGGAGCGAAGAACATCGATGCGGGCGGAGGACATTTGCAATTGCTACTATAGCGTCGGCTCGCCATGCGGCTCGTCAGTCTTGCGCTGTTGTTCACGGTGGCCGGTATTGCCCAGACACAGGCCCGGCTGCATGCGATCGGGGTCAATACAGCGGATCGCGATGTCGAACTGCGGTTCTGGACCGCGCTGCTCCCGTGCGCGGAATCGAATGGCCAGGTGGATTGCGGGGAGACGAAGGTCTTGCTGAGCAATCAGGCTCCGTCCGGCGGCAGTGCGGGCACGATCGTGAATCACATCGGCTTCTTCGTGCGGTCGATCGAACCTTATTTCGAGAAGGCCTCCGCGGCGGGTTACAAGTACACTCGCATCGCGACCGGAAACCAGATTATTATCGACGGCCCGGATGGCGTTCGCGTCGAACTGACGTCGGATACGAACGCGACGGCGGCGATCCGTTTCCATCACGTCCATTTTTCGACGCCCGATCCGAAGGGGATGCAGGCGTGGTACGCGAAGGTACTCGGGGCGACGCCGGGCAAACGCGCGCAGTGGGAGGCGGGCGATCTCCCGAATGCGAATCTCACGTATGCGCAGGCGAATGGGCCGGTCGAGCCGACGAAGGGACGCGCCATCGCAGGCGTCGAATTCGAAGTGGAAAATGTTCACCGGATCGGCGACATGCTGCGGGCGCTGGGCGTTGAGTGCGCCGAAATGGCGGAGCAGAACGGCCTGTATTCCGCGATTCACGGAAGCTTCACCGATCCCTGGGGCACATCAGTTACCCTGATTCAAGCCCAGCACTGATGCCCTGCCCATTGTTTCTCCCCGCTTCGCCGCTCGGCGATTTCTCCCGCGCACCCATGCCGCTCGGTAATGCTTACGGAGGTGAATGCGCGGCCGATCCCGGCGCCCTGATCCCGATCGACACGCTGCGGCGGTGCTGCAATCCGGGATACGCGCGTGAGAACTGCGCCCGCGCCGCGCAATCGGAAGCCGACGCGGCGCGGTTCATGATCAAATCCGACAGCGACGGACAGATCAACGTCTCCTGGTCGCTCGAGCGCAATCATCATCCGGTCGCGGTGGGCACGGTGACGTTTCCGGCGGCGGACTGCGTGGCCCCGATCGAGCGGCAGGCGCGGGCCTATCTCGATTCCTATCTCCGGTCGAAAGGACGCGCCTGATGTACGGCCGCTACGTAAGGGAGTCCGTTTCCGAATATTCCGAACTGGCGCTGCCGAACGACGCCAACGGGCTTGGCAATCTGCTTGGCGGCAAAATCATGCATCTGGTGGACCTGACGGGCGCGATCGCGGCGATGAAGCACTCGCGGAATCCGGTGGTCACGGCATCGGTGGATCACATGGACTTCATTCATCCGGTGCGGCTGGGGCAGCTGGTGCGCCTGCGCGGGAGCGTGAACCGCGTGTTCCGAACGTCGATGGAAGTGGGAGTGAAGGTTTGGGTGGAGGACCTGGTACGAGGGGAAGAGAAGCACGTCTCTTCGGCGTTTCTCACCTTTGTCGCCGTGAATCCGGCGGGCGGGCGCGTGGAAGTACCGCCCGTGATTCCGGAAACCGAAGATGAAAAACGCCGCTATGAAGAGGCGGGAAAACGCCGGGAATACCGTCTGCAAACGCGCCGGCGTTAGCTGCTTTTCACTTCCTCATCTTTGTGCATGTACTTGATATTGCTCTTGTACAGCAGCAGATTGGGCTCTCCGTCCCGATTGATTTTCAGGCAGGAACGGTCATACCACTCGATGACGCCCTTCAGCACCTCGCCGTCCTTGAGGGTAATGACCATGGGCGTCTTACCCTGCATTTGCTTGACGTAATAGAAATTTTCGGCGTTGGTCTGGTCCGGGGGAATTTGCCGCTTCTGCGGCGGCGCGGCTTTACGCGGTGGTTGATCGGTCTTCTCTTTGAATTCGCTGGCCTTTTCCTTGAATTCGTGAAACGAAGGCCGAATCAGTTTCCTATGGGCGGATTCCACGGAAAATCCTTTCTGAGCGGAAGAAGCCGGTTCCTGGTTCAAGACGGCTTTTGACGGGATAGCTCGAGCGGCTACGCTTCCGGCTTTTTCACCATTGATAACACACCGCTTCAGGCCGTGCAAAGCCGTTGAAATTCCGGATTGAACATTGTGGCGGCGGGAATCTAAAAAAACGAAGGCGCGTGGCATCCTGACGATGTGTGCGCCTGCGGCTGCATCGTTCCCCTCGCCGTACTGATCGCCGTGGTGTACTGCTTCATGCACGGCATGTGGATCGCCGGCGGACTTCTGCTCGCGGTATTGATCGCGGCGGCGTGGTTCGGGCGTAAAATGCTCACCTGGAGGCCCGGCCGAAAGCCAAAACCGTGAATCCGCGCGTCCCGGCCCGGCTGCTGCTCGCTGGCGCGGTATGGGTCTGCACGCTCGCGGGGGCCACCGAACGGCTGTTCGAGATCGACGGTACGATTCAGCCGCGGGCGGAAGCGTCGGTCTCTCTGTATGGGGCGAACGAACCGTTTGCCGAGGCCGCTCTGAGCGATGCGGCCGGGCACTTTCGCTTCACGCGCATTCGGGCCGGAACGTATACGCTGGCAGCGGTGTCGCCCGGGCGTGGCGAAGCTCGCATAACCGTGGAGGCCGGACCCGGAACCGCCGGTCCGAAGGGCCGGGTTGACGTTACGATCTCCATTCCGGAAGCCGCTTTGCCGGATTTCGTGCGCCGCAACAGCGTGCCGGCGCGCGAACTCGCGGTATCCGGGCGCGCCCGCCACGAATACGACGAAGCGCAGAAAGCGCTGGCCCGCCACGATGCCGAATCCGCGGTGCGCCATCTGGAGAGCGCCGTGGCGATTTCGCCGGCCTATGCGGAGGCGTGGAACAACCTTGGCACCATCAGCTACCAGAAGCAGCAGTTCGCACGCGCCGCCGAATGCTTTGAGCGGGCGCTGACGGCAAATCCGGCGGCTTATGAGCCGCTGGTGAACCTGGGAGGGGTGCTCCTCAACCTCGGGCGAATGAATGAGGCGCGCCTGTATAACCAGCACGCCGTACTCGTGCGGCCAGACGACGCGGTTGCGAATTCGCAACTCGGGCACACGTTTTTCGAAATCGGCGAATACGGACCGGCCGAAAGGTATCTGCGGCGCGCCTGCGAACTCGATCCCGCGCATTTTTCTCACCCGCAACTGGCTCTTGCGCAGATCCATATCCGGGAGAATCGCAAGGCCGAGGCGGTGGCGGACCTGGAGAGTTTTCTCCGGTTGCATCCGGATGCTCCCAATGCCGGAGCGATACGGCGCGACATCGCGGTGCTCCGCCAGTGACGCCGTTCGCACCCGGCCGGAACTTTCGCGCGTCCATCGAACAAGGTGAAGTGGCGCTATAAATGGAGCAATCTGACGATGGATCAGTCTGACGAGGAGCTTTTCCGCCTGATGCGGAAGGGAAACCAGCAGGCATTCGCCGAACTCTATGAGCGCCGCGAGCCTGGGTTGTACCGCTACGCCCTGTACATGGCCGGCAGTGAAGCGATTGCCGAAGAAGTGGCGCAGGAAGTTTTCGTTCAGCTGATGAACGCGCGCATGAACTTCGACGACCAGCGGGGCTCGCTTGAAGGCTGGATGTTCGGGGTGGCCCGGAACCTGGTGCGGGCGGCATTGCGGAAAAGCCGTGTGGAAGAGCCGGTGGACCAGGCGTTCGACCATGACATTCTGGGCGGCATCATCAGTTCGGAGGCCTCGGAGATGGTGCGGAACGCGGTTCGCGACCTGCCGCCGCGCTATCGGGAAGTGGTGGTGCTCTGTGATCTGGAAGAGCGGAGCTATGAGGATTCGGCCCGGCTGATCGGATGCCCGGTGGGTACGGTGCGGTCCCGGCTGCATCGGGCGCGGGGGTTGCTGGCGCTGAAGCTGAAACGGCTGCGCGCCACCGGGGTTTCCGCGGAAGTGGCTTAGGGAATGGAGTTGGCGATGGATTGTAAAGACGCGGTTCGTTCGGTTGTTGAATCGGCGCGGTCGGGAAGGGAAGCGCCCGGAATCATTCGAGCGCATCTCAGCCGGTGCGCGGAGTGCGCGGAGCGGGCAGAACTCGAACGTGAATTGTCCTCACATCTTGGCCGGATGCGGACTTCGGGGCCGGCGCGGCGGTCGAGCCGGCAATCGCGCGACGAACTGATGCGGCAGTTCTCGGCTCGTCACTGGCGGCTGGTACATCCGGCGTGGGGCATTGGGCTGGCCGCGTCGGCGGCTCTGCTGATCGTGCTGGGCGCAATCAGCGGTCCGCTGCTCCGAACGCGAACGCCGCATGCGCCGCCCGCCATCGGGGCGTGGCTGGCCTCGAGTTCGTCCAGCGTGGAGCCGTCGGCCGATTTCTATTCCGCGCAGCTGGCGCAGGAAGAAGGATATACGCCGGTGCCTTACGCGCCGCCGCTGGCGGCGGGTGAGCGGCTGAGCGTGATGCACGCGGAACTTTATCCCGCGGCTTTGACAAGTCTGGGTGTGAGCATCGATCCAGCCGAGATTTCGATGAACGCGGCGGGAACGGTGCATGCGGATGTTGTGGTTGGGGAGGACGGGTTGCCGCGCGCGGTTCGCCTCGAACAAAACGGCCACAGCGACGGGACGGAATAAAAAACGGGGATTCGAAAGACGACAATGAAGCGCACAGTTCTGGTTCTTTTGTTCAGTTCGGCGGGCGCGATTCTGCTGGCGCAGGGTCCGCCGGTGCCGATGGGTGGTCCCGGCTTCGGTCCACGAGGCGGCGGGGGCTTCGGCAGAGCCCGCGGCATGGGTCTGGGACCGGGTCACACGGTCGTGACCGGGCATCCATATTCAGGGACCGAAACGACTACCTCTGTTCAGACGCTGGCGGGCGGGAACACGATTACGCACGTGAATACGGCGCAGGTCTACCGCGACAGCGAAGGCCGAACCCGCATTGAGACCACGATTACGCCGCCTCCGGGTTCCGGAAAGGCCCCATTCACCGAGATCATTATCATGGACCCGGTGGCCGGGTATCGGTACCTGCTCAATTCTTCCACTTCGACGGCGGTGCAGCTGCCATTGCCGAAAGCTTCCGGCACGGCATCCGGCCCGCCTGCTCCGCCGCAGCGGCCGGGAGTCACGATCACGACCACGGACCTGACATCGCCTTCGAGTGTGAACGGCGTTGCGGTGACGGGAAAAGAAGTGACCGAGACGATCGGCGCGGGCGCAATCGGCAATACGAATCCGATCACGGTCACGCGGGTTTCGTACGTTTCGACCGAACTGCAGGTGCCGGTGCAGATCAAGACGTCCGATCCGCGATTCGGTTCGTCGGATTTCGAGCTTACGAACATCTCGATGGGTGAACCAGCCGCTTCGCTGTTCACCGTGCCGTCGAACTATACGGTAACCACAGGCAGGCCTGGCGCGTTCGGCCGCGGGCCGGGAGCCGGGCCTGGGTTCCGCCGGCCTCCGCAGTAATCACGAAGACCAGGCAGGCAAAATAAAACGCCGGGATCGAAGCGATCCCGGCGTTGCCGTTTGTAGAGGAAATAATGACGGATAAAAACCGGCGGAGGACCAGGCATCCCTTGGGAGTTCCGGTGCAAACCGCCGGTTCGCGCCACTTCAACTGCGTTTCCTTTATGCAAACGGGCTGCCAAACCGTTACAGACGGAATCGCCGCTCAATCCGGCCGAATTTTCAGTCTCCGCCCTGCGCGGACGAGTTTTTTTCAGAGCCGCGCCCGTCCGGCGTGCATTTCTTTCCTAAAATGGCCGATGGCAATGAAACGCATCGGCTTGTGCTGGTTGCTTGCCCTCTGGAGTCGCCGCTGCCGCGCAGACGACGCAACTCGTGGAGTTCTACGGCCCTCGCTCGTGGAAGCAGCCGCCCGTCGTCGTCGGCGCGCCCTATTCTGCCGAGCAAACCTGGGAAACCGTACAACATCTCTTCGACGGCACGCAAATCCGCGTGTCCCATCGCCGGACGCTGATCTTTCGCGACTCGAGCGGGCGTGTTCGCACGGAAGGACTCGTACGGCTCGGAGAGCCTGCGCCGGCGCTGTTCCAACTGCCGAAGGAATACCGTGTTATCGACGAGAACGATTTCGAAGTCGGCGTGCGTGTCAACGCGGTTCGTTAGACGCGTTCAGACCGTATCCACGTCCGGCCCGTCGTGGTCTGGCGCGAGCATCAGTTCGATTCGCGCCTTGAGCTGGGCGGGGAGGAACGGCTTCGCCAGGAAGTCGAACGATTCGTTCCCGCGGACAATTTCCGAGCTGGTGCGCCCCGAGATCAGCAGCGCCTTCAACTCGGGCCGCTGATCGCGGAGCTTCGCCAGAAGACCGAGTCCGCCGAGTCTCGGCATGGTGACGTCCGAAAGCAGGAGATCGATAGGCCCATCGTGCCGGTTGGATATCTCGGCGGCTTCCACGCCGTCACAGGCGAGCAGAACCGCGTAGCCGGCCCGGCTCAGTACGATGTTGATCAAATTGCGGATGACCAGGTCGTCTTCGGCGACGAGGATCACACACATACGTTCCACGACTATGGAAATCGCAAAAATTTTGCCAGCGTGCGGGGACCGACAAGTCCGGGGGCTG